>NZ_JBITCS010000045.1:0-60385 GCF_044453445.1 Streptomyces sp. NPDC051684
CAACGGCTCAACGACCACCCAGGCCTGATCAGTCAGCTCATGACGACGCACCACGAAAACACCAACGCGCCAACCACTTTGCGGACACGACCTAGTCCCAGCCGCCCGTGAAGTTGCTGTTCACCTGCGCCGTGCAGATGTTGTAGCTGCCGGACGCGTGCCCCTTCTTCGTGTGGCCGTCGACCGTGACGGAACAGTTGATGTCCCCGCCACCCTGCAACTGCGCCGACACATGGAAGTAGAGGGCATCGTCGTTGACGGACAGCGTCTTCGTCATGGGCAGGCCTGAGCCGTCCCGGCTGTCGCTGTCGCTGCCGTACGTCGTGTTGACGCCTGCCGGGGCAGATCCCCACACCTTGAAGACGACCCTCCCCGACGGGGCCTCGTCTTCGGACGGTTTTTCTGCGGGCTTCTTTGCGGGGGCTGCGGCCTTCGGCTTGGCCGTCTTCGTGACCGTCACGGTCGGCGCCGGCTTCGCCTTGCCGTCCTTGGTCGGGGCGCTCTTCGTCACCGTGACCGTCGGAGCAGGCTTCGTGGACGCGGCCGTCTTCTCCTCACCGCCACCGGATGCGCCGATTCCGACACCGATGAAAAGGATCACGAACGCGGCGGGAATCACGAACCGCTTCTTCGCCCACTTAGGGCCGCTCGAAGGCGGCGGGAAGCCCGGTCCCGGGATCACGGGCCCCGGAGGCACGGGGCCATGGAACGGCGGCTGCTGTGGCGGCGGTTGGTTGTACGACATGAGTCCCCCCAAGTGATGTGCGGTGGCACATGACGGTAAGGGCGGATGTAGCAAACATGGTAGACGGGTGACGGAGTTGTGATGAAAGCGTGAAATGTAAACGTCGTGCGGGATCGCGTCCATCGTCCGTGGCGTGCGGGTGATTACTGGACGGGAAGGCCGGAGTCGACGGGTGACGGCCCTTCGCGCTACCCGTTCACGAACGGAGCGGCGCCCGGCCCTGCGACACCGGCCTCGACTCGGCTGTCGCTCGTCGCTCACGAGTGGACGTCAAGCGGCCTTTACGATCTCCCCGCGCACTGCCGCCGCCCACTCGATGATGAGTACCTCGTACTCGGTGCGCTGCTCGGCACTCAACCGGCCGCCGCTTCGCAGCATTAGGCCGCGGATCTGCTCGTTGAGCTCGGCGGCAGACCGCGCGGCGCCAGACGGATGGGTGGGGGTCATGTGGAGGAGCTTAGGTGCAGCCACTGACAGTGAGCCAGGCGATACCTAGAGGCGGCATATACCGATCCATGTGCCGAAGGAGCGGCGCGCAAAGCGTAGTTGTGCGGGGCTTGCTCGCCGCGGGCATCGCCGTGGTCGGCCCCGCGGTCGACCTCGAACTGGACCTCCAGGCGATGTACCGCAGCTCGGGCGCGCCGACGCCGCCTGGGTTGCGGAACCGGTCACTACCGGATGTGCCTTGATTACGGAGCGCAGCGGCGGAATACTGGAAATGTGGGAAGCGAGCCTCTAGATCCTTCTGCCTTCAGTGATGTGATCGGCCCCTTGGCGGACGCCGGCGTCGAGCGGGACCGCCAGGCCGACGAGCGGGACCGCCAGGCCGACGAGCGCGAGCGTCAAGCCGATGCGCGCGAGGCGACCGCGGATCGGCGTGAGACCACCGCCGACGAGCGTGAGGTCGGTGCCGACGAGCGTGAGAGGGACCTGAACGTTCGGGAGGCGCACACCGACCGGCAGGCTCGCAGCCTCGGCGAGGCGGTGCCCAGCCTGCTGCAGCGTTCACAGGAAGCGAGCGAGAGGGCGCGGGCCCTGCTCGCCGCCAGTCACGCCCGGATGGCGCGCGCCGACGCCAACGTGGCGCGCGTGGAGGCCCGCAAAGCCCGCGAGGACTGGGCGGTTCAGCAGGAGATCGCGACCTCGGACCGGCTGCTCGACGCCCCGGCTTCGTCGCGGCAGGACAACCTGGACATCTATGTGCAGCAGCTGCACGCGCGGTACCTCACCGCCGCCGCCAGGCTGGCCGACGCGCACGACATGGTGGCCCGGCACCACGAGCGCCTTGCCCAGAGTGACGAGACGGACGCCGAGGGGCACCGCGACCGGTCCCGGCGGGCCCGCCAGCAGGCCCTGCACATCCGTACCGCGGCCCACCAGGCCGCCTACCCGGACGAGAGCGCCCCGCCCCTTGAGCTGCCGCCGGATGCCCACCCCGTCCTGTGACGGGCCGCACGGCTCCGATCGCGGCCGGATGCCCCCTGTGGAAGGGTTGTGGGTGAAATGCCCCACTCCTCCCCGGGAGGTCCCATGTCCTCGAAGCGTCGTCGGAAGAAGAAGGCGCGCCGCAAGCACGCGGCGAATCACGGCTCTCGTCCGCAGTCCTGACCGCGGGAACGGTCGCGGAGCGGGCTATGCCCGCTGCGCGACCCCGCCGTCGACCGCGGCCGCCCACTCCGTGACCAGCGACTCGTACTCGGCGCGGTCCTCGGGGTTCAGGTGCCCACCCGTGCGCGCCCACAGGTCACGAATCTGCTCGTTGACCACGTCGGCGGACCGTACGGTGCGTGGGGCTCGGATGGCGGACATGTGAAAGAGCGTAGGGGATCCGTACGCCTATTCGCTGCGGTCCGTCACGTGGCTATCGCCATGTGTGAGTTTCGTCATGCCTGTCGGCGACATGACTCCTGTCCCGCTCAAGTCACCCGTCCCCGTACGTCACTTCAGGCCTTGCGGCCCACCGCCCCGTACATCGGCACCGGCGACCCGTCCCGGTCCTCGTCGACGGCCAACTCCGGGTGCCAGTCGGGGAGCCAGACCACGCCGGGGTCCACGATGTCGAGTCCGGCGCCCGTGAAGAACTTCGTCATCTCCTCGTGTGTGCGCGGCGCGAGCGTGACCCCGCCGGCCGCGTACATGTCGATCGCCTGCTGAGTGCGCGACGGGTCGTAGTCCGCGGCCACATGGGACAGGACCAGATGGCTGCCCGACGGCAGCGCGTCGACGAACGTGCGCACGATGTCGTACGCGCCCTGGTCGTCCGGGATGAAGTGCAGCAGCGCGATCAGCGACACCGCGATCGGGCGCTCGAAGTCCAGGATCTCCCGGGCCAGTTCGATGATCCTGTCCGGTTCGCGGGCGTCGGCCTGGACGTAGCGGGTGACGCCCTCCGGCGTGCCGCGCAGCAGTGCCTCCGCGTGCCGCAGCACGATCGGGTCGTTGTCGACGTACACGACGATCGCCTCGGGGGCCGCGAGTTGGGCGATGCGGTGCAGGTTCGGCTCGGTCGGGATGCCGGTGCCGATGTCGAGGAACTGCCTCACGCCGCCGCGTGCGGCGAGCATCCGGGTCGCGCGGTGCATGAACCAACGGTTGTGCCGTGCGGCGTACTTGGCGGTCGGCTCCAGCGTGGTGATCCGGCGGCCGAGCTCCTCGTCCACCGGGTAGTTGTCCTTGCCGCCGAGGTACCAGTCGTACACGCGCGCCGGGTGCGGCCTGCTGGTGTCGATGCGCGGCGGGGTGGGGGACGTGTCGGGCGTCGAGGGCATGGGTGGCTGCAACTCCCTTGTCGACCAGCGAGATTCGGTCAGCGATGTTCGGTCATCGGTGTTCGATCGGCGGTGTTCGAGCGTGTGCACGAGCATCCTGCCGTATGTGTGCGAAGTGTGCGCCCGTTATGGGAGAGGATGACGAGTCGGAGTGGATCTGAGACGGGAGTACCGCGCATGAGTGACGTCCCCCGGCGTCCCGCACGCCTCGACATCCGCCGGGCCGAGTTCGACGACTGGCCGGTGATCCGCGGCTGGGCCGCCGACGAGGGCTGGAACCCCGGTGCGGCCGACGGAGTCAGCTTCTTCGCCCAGGATCCCGACGGGTTCTTCCTCGGCCGGATCGACGGCGAACCGGTGTCCGCCGTGTCCGTCGTCAACTACGGGGACGCGTATGCCTTCTTGGGCTGCTGTCTCGTCCGGCCCGACCTGCGCGGCCGCGGGTACGGGATCGCGACCTGGACGGCGGGGCTCGCGCATGCGGGTGGGCGCACCGTCGGGCTCGACGGTGTCGTCGCCCAGCAGGGCAACTACCGCAAGTCGGGCTTCGAACTCGCCCATCGCACCGTGCGGTTCAGTGGAATCGCCACCGGTGTTACGGCAGGGTCGGCGGGCGGCGTCGTGCCGGTCGAAGGTGATCTGGCGTCCCTCCTCGCGTACGACCGTGGCTGCTGGCCGGCGGACCGGCCCCGTTTCCTGGAGTCGTGGCTGACCACGGAGGGGCACGTGGTCCGCGCCCGCGTCGTCGATGGTCGTGTCACCGGGTACGGCGTGCTGCGCGAGGCGCACGACATCCCGCGGATCGGGCCGCTGTTCGCGGACGTACCGGAGGACGCGCGCGCTTTGTTCGACGCGCCGGCCCCGCGGGGCGACCGGCCTGCCTCGACGTTCCGGCGTCCAACCCGGCGGGCGTCGCGCTCGCCGAGGAGCGGGGGTTGGATCCGGGGTTCGAGACGGCCCGGATGTACACGGGGCCGGTCCGGCAGTTCGCCGGGGAGCGGGTCTTCGGCGTGACGACTCTTGAGCTCGGGTGATACACGCGGGTCTTCAGCTCGGGTTCTCGAACGTCCCGTGCCGTCCCGCTCCCGCCGCGAACCGGCCCGCGCCCTCCAGTGCCCCGGCCAACACACGCATTCCGTAACGGAGTTCGGTGTTCATCGCCGCCTCCTCGCCCTGCCCGTGCTGCTCGCGCAGGGACGCCCGGTCGCTGCGCAGGCAGTCCTGCGGGAAGGCGGCGATCTGCGTGGCCAGTTCCTCCGCCGCCGCACGGGAACCGCCGCGCGGCACGAGGCGGTTCGCGAGGCCGATCTCGTACGCCTCCCGCGCCTGGACGGGGCGGCCGGTCAGGATCAGGTCGCTCGCGCGGCTCTCGCCGATGAGGCGGGGGAGGCGGACCGTGCCGCCGTCGATGAGCGGCACGCCCCAGCGGCGGCAGAAGACACCGAACACCGCGTCCTCCTCGGCGACCCGCAGATCGCACCAGAGGGCGAGTTCGAGGCCGCCCGCCACCGCGTGTCCGGCCACGGCCGCGATGACGGGCTTCGTCAGGCGCAGGCGGCTCGGGCCCATCGGCCCGTCGCCGTCCTCCGCGACCCGGTTCCCGCGCTCCGTGCCGATCGCCTTGAGGTCGGCGCCCGCGCAGAACGTGCCGCCCTCGCCCCACAGCACGGCGACCCGTGCCGCGTCGTCCGCCTCGAACGCGCGGAAGGCGTCGGCCAGTTGGTCAGCCGTCGGCCCGTCGACCGCGTTGCGGGACTCGGGGCGGGACAGGACGACCGTGGTGACCGGACCTTCACGCTCCACGCGGACGGACGGTGACGACGACATGGCGAGAACCTTTCGCATCGGAAGGCCCGGCCGGGCCGAGCCGGTCGACTAGCTGACGGTGAGCTTCAGCTTGGCATCCGCCGTCGAGCTGTTTCCGACGTACAGCTCGAACGACCCCTCCTCGATCCGGAATTCGCCGCTGGAGTCGTTCGTCCAGAAGCCCAGGTCCTCCGCGCCGAGCTGGAAGCGGACCGTCGTCGACGCGCCCGCGTCCAGCGTGACCCGCTTGAACCCGCGCAGCCTGCGCACCGGTTGGGTCAGCGAGGCCGCGACATCGCGCACGTACAGCTGCGCGACCTCGTCACCGGAGCGCGAACCGGTGTTGCGGACCTCCACCGAGACCTCGAAGGTGTCTCCCTTGCGCAGGGCGGCCGCCGAGATCGAGGAGCGGCTCAGCTTCGGGGTTCCGAACGCGAACGTCGTGTAGCTGAGGCCGTACCCGAAGGGGAACTGCGGGGTCGGCGGCAGGTCCAGGTACTTCGACGTGTACTTGTTGTCCTTGTCGTACGGGCGGCCCGTCGACTCGTGGTTGTAGTGGATCGGGATCTGCCCGGTCGTGCGCGGGAAGGACACCGGCAGCTTGCCGCCCGGGTTCACCTCGCCGAACAGGACGTCCGCGATGGCGTTGCCCGCCTCGATGCCGGGGTGCCACGCCTCCAGGACGGCAGGCGCGCTGTCCAGCCAGTCGCCGACGGTGAACGGACGGCCGCCCACCAGGACCACCACGAACGGCTTGCCGGTCGCGGCGACGGCCGTGATCAGCTTCTCCTGCGCGCCCGGCAGCGAGATGTCGCTGCGGGCCGCCGCCTCGCCGCTCATCGACGGCGGCTCGCCGACGACCACGACCGTGACGTCGGCGGCCTTGGCGGCGGCCACCGCGTCCGGGATGCCGTCCGTGTCCTTGCCCTCCGGGTCGACGCCGCGCGCGTACGTGACCTTGGCGCCGGGAGCCACCTTCTTGACCGCGTCGAGCACCTTGACCGAAGGGAACTTCTCGGCCGACGCGGGCACCACCCACGTACCCAGCAGGTCGGAGGAGTCCGCGAACGGGCCCACCACGGCGAGGGAGCCGGCCGACTTCTTGAGTGGGAGGGCGGCACTCTCGTTCTTGAGCAGGACCATCGAGCGGGACGCCGCCGTGCGCGCGGCCTTGCGGGCGTCCGCCGAGGGGGCGTCGATCGCCTTGGACTCCGCCACGTACGGGTCGTCGAACAGGCCGAGGTCGTACTTGAGGCGGAGCACGCGCGCCACCGCGTCGTCGATCCGCCGCTCCTGGATCTTCCCGGCGCGCACCAGCTTCTTGCCGTTGGTGAGGAGGTTGGTGCTGGTCATCTCCATGTCGACGCCGGCGTTGAGGGCGAGCCGTGCCGCGTCCGCGCCGTCCTCGGCGAAGCCGTGCGCGATCAGCTCCTGAACGCCCGTGTAGTCGCTGACAACCAGCCCGTCGAACGCCCACTCCTTCTTGAGGATGTCGGTGAGCGTGTGTGGATTGCCGTGCGCCGGGACGCCGCTGATGGTGTTGAAGGAGGCCATCACCGTGGCGACGCCCGCGTCCAACGCCGCCTTGAACGGTGGGAGATAGAGGTTGCGCAGGCGGGACTCGGACACGTCGACCGTGTTGTAGTCGCGGCCACCCTCCGCGCCGCCGTACGCGACGAAGTGCTTGGCGCAGGCGGCGACGGTGTCCTTCGATCCGTACCCGGAGCCCTGGTAGCCCTTGACCTTGGCCGCCGCGAACTTCGCGGTCAGATACGGGTCCTCGCCGTTGCCCTCGGCGATGCGGCCCCAGCGCGGCTCGTGGGTGACGTCCATCATGGGGGCGAACGTCCAGTGCACGCCGTTGGAGCGGGCCTCCTTGGCCGACACCTCCGCGTCCGAGCGGGCCACGCTCGGGTCGAAGCTGGCCGCCTGGGCGAGCGGGATGGGGAAGTTGGTCCAGAAGCCGTGGATGACGTCGAGGCCGAACAGCAGCGGGATGCCGAGCCGGGACTCCTCGACCGCGAGGCGCTGCAGCTCGTTCGTGGTCTTGACGCCGAAGATGCTGAACACGGAGCCGACCCGCCCGGCCCGCGCCGCGTCCTCGACGGCCTTCGTCGTGCCGGAGCCCGGGTTGAGGTCGTAGGACCAGGGCAGCTGCTGGAGCTGGCCCAGCTTCTCTTCGAGAGTCATACGCGCGAGGAGGGCCCGGACCTTGCCCTCGTGGCGCGCGGGCGGCGCGGCGGTGTCCGTCGTGGCCGCGTGTGCGGTGGCGGTCTGGCTGGTGGTGACGGCGCCCGCGGCCGTGGTGACACCGATGGCGGACAGCAGGGTACGTCTGCGCAGCTCCGGCATGCCTTCGCTTCCCGATCGTGCGGGGCCCACAACTCGTGTAATGGGCACAAGAATTGAAGCGAAGTTACGTTCCGGTTACTCAAGGGTCAAGAGGTGCGACGGGGGTGTCGGCGTTCGTGCGACATCGCGATCGGCGTGAAGCCTTGACCTCAAGATTGGTTGAGGTTCTACCGTCATCGGCATGAGCATGGAGACCACAGCCTGGACGCAGCTGCACAGCGTCATGAATGCCCAGGACGGCGGGCCCAAGGGCCGTCCCTTCGCCCGCGCGACCCTGCGCAGGATCGCCGTCTTCGCCCGGCCGCACCGGCGTCGCATCGCCCAGTTCGTGTTCCTGAGCATCCTGACCGCGCTGCTCGCGGTGGCGACGCCGATGCTCGCGGGCACGGTCGTCAACGCGATCGTCGGCGGCCACGACGAGGCCCACGTCATCCGCCTCGCCCTCCTCATCGCGGCCATCGCCCTCGCGGAGGCGGGCCTCGGACTCCTGGCCCGCTGGCTCTCGGCGAACCTCGGCGAAAGCCTCATCCTCGACCTGCGAACGGCCGTCTTCGACCACGTACAGCGCATGCCCGTCGCCTTCTTCACCAGGACCCGCACGGGAGCCCTGGTCAGCCGGCTCAACAACGACGTGATCGGCGCGCAGCGGGCCTTCAGCAACACGCTGTCGGGGGTGGTCGGCAACGTGGTCACGCTGATCCTGACCCTGGCGGTCATGCTGACGCTGTCCTGGCAGATCACGCTGCTCGCCCTCGTCCTCCTGCCGGTCTTCGTGTTCCCCGCCCGCCGCATGGGCTCCCGCATGGCCCGCCTCCAGCGCGAGGCCGCCGCGCACAACGCGGCCATGGGGACGCGGATGACCGAGCGGTTCTCCGCGCCCGGCGCGACGCTGATCAAGCTGTTCGGGCGGCCCGGCGACGAGTCGGCCGAGTTCGCGGAGCGCGCGCGGCGGGTCCGCGACATCGGCGTACGCACCGCCATGGCGCAGTCGGCGTTCATCACCGCGCTCACCCTCGTCTCGGCCCTCGCCCTTGCCCTGGTGTACGGCCTCGGCGGCTACTTCGCGCTCACCGGCACCCTGAAGGCGGGCGCCGTCGTCTCCCTGGCCCTGCTGCTGACCCGTCTGTACGCGCCACTGACCTCGCTCGCCGGCGCCCGCGTCGAGGTCATGAGCGCGCTCGTCAGCTTCGAGCGGGTCTTCGAAGTGCTCGACCTCAAGCCCCTCATCGACGAGAAGCCCGACGCCCGGGAGATCCCGGAGGGTCCTGTCGCCGTCGAGTTCGACGACGTGCGGTTCGGCTACCCGTCCGCCGACAAGGTGTCGCTGGCCTCGCTCGAAGAGGTCGCCTCCCTCGACACGCGTGGCGGCGCGGAGGTTCTCCACGGGGTCTCCTTCCGGGCCGAACCCGGGCAGACGGTGGCGCTCGTCGGTTCGTCCGGGGCCGGCAAGTCGACCATCGCGTCGCTGCTGCCGCGGCTCTACGACACCGATGGCGGGACCGTCCGCATCGGAGGTCTCGACGTGCGCGACACCAGCGCCGTCTCGCTGCGCGCCACCCTCGGCATGGTCACGCAGGACGGACACCTCTTCCACGACAGTATCCGCGCGAACCTGCTGCTCGCCCGCCCGGAGGCGAGTGAGGCCGACCTGTGGGACGTGCTGACGCGGGCCCGGCTCGACGCGCTCGTCCGCGAGCTGCCGGACGGGCTCGACACGGTCGTCGGGGAACGCGGCTACCGGCTCTCCGGCGGGGAGCGGCAGCGCATGACCATCGCCCGGCTGCTCCTGGCCCGCCAGCGCGTCGTCATCCTCGACGAGGCCACCGCGCATCTCGACAACACGTCGGAGGCGGCCGTGCAGGAGGCTCTCGCCGAGGCGCTGGAGGGTCGGACGGCGGTCGTCATCGCCCACCGGTTGTCGACGATCCGCTCCGCGGACCAGATCCTCGTGGTGGAGGACGGACGGGTCGTGGAGCGGGGCACGCACGAGGAGTTGGTGGTACGGGGTGGCCGGTACGCCGAGTTGTACCGGACGCAGTTCGGTGGAGTCGGCGACGAGGTCGCGGAAGCGGCGTGACGGGTGGGCATTTCCAAGCCCCGCCGGCGATTGAGGCGCGGGGTCCGGGGCGGAGCCCGTGGCGCAGGAACGGTGCCGGGTGAAAGCAACTCGACCTAGGAAACGGCCAGTTGACCGCTCCCGCCGCAACGTGACCGCGGGTTACCCTGATCGTATGCTGGTGGGTCGTACAGCGGAATGCGCGCGCCTCGCGGACCTCGTAGACGGCGCGCGCAGCGGGCACAGCGCCGCCCTGGTGGTCCGCGGCGAGGCGGGCATCGGGAAGACCAGCCTGCTCGGGTACGCCGAGTCCGTCGCCCGAGACCTCACGCGGCTGCACACGCAGGGCATCGAGTCCGAGTGCGAACTGCCGTACGTGGGGCTCGCCGACCTGTTCCGGCCGGTCACCGACCACCTCGACCGCATCCCCGAGCGGCAGGCCGCGGCCCTGACCGGCGCGCTCGCCCTCGGACCCGCCGTCGCGCAGGACCGGTTCGCGGTCGCCGCCGCGACGCTCAGCCTGCTGGGCGCGGTGAGCGAGTCGGGGCCGGTCCTGGTCGTCGTGGACGACGCGCAGTGGCTCGACCGGTACTCTCTGGACGCGCTCGCCTTCGCGACCCGCCGCCTGGGCCGCGAGGGCGTGGTCGCCCTCTTCGCCACCCGTGACAGCGACGAGACCGCGTCCCGCCTCGCGCCCGTCGAGTCCCTGAGCCTCCAGGGGCTCGACGCCGGGGCGGCGCGCGAACTCGTCGCCGAGGAGGCCGCCGGGCCGCTGCCGCCGCACGACGTCCAGTGGCTGCTGTCCGAAGCCCGCGGCAACCCCCTCGCACTCGTCGAGCTGCCCGCCCTGCTCGCCCACGGCGGGCACCGCCCGGACAGCGGCGCCCCGCTGCCCATCGGCGACATCCTCGCCCGCACCTTCCACAGCGCCATCACCCGGCTCCCCGACGCCACCCGGGAGGCCATGCTGCTGCTCGCGGTCCTCGGCCCCCGCCCGCTCGCCGGGACCGAACGGGTGCTGCGCGCCCACGAGTTGACCTACGCGGACCTCGAACCGGCCGAGCGGGCGGGCCTGATGGCGGTGGAGGAAGGCGCGTACATCTTCCGGCACCCGCTGGTCCGTTCCGGCGTCTACCACGGCGCCAACGCCGTCCGCCGCTGGCGTGCCCACCGCACCGTCGCGCGGGCCCTCCAGGGCGCCAGGGCCCCCGCCGCGCTGGAACGCTATGCCTGGCACCTGTCCGAATCGGGCGCCGACCCAGACGAGGACGTCGCCGCCGCGCTCGCGAGGGCGGCGTCCGGCGGCCCCGCCAGCCTCACCTTCCCGCTCGCCGCCCGCCTGTACGCCCACACCGCCCGCTTCACCCCCGACGACGAGGGCAAGGCGCGGCGCCTGCTCGCCGCCGCCCGCGCCGCCCAGGCGGCCGGCTCCCTCGACGAGGCCGCGGACCTCTTGGACCGCGCCCTCGACCACGCCGCGCACGAACGCACCCGCCTGGACCTGCGCCAACTGCGCTGCTACGTGGACATCCAGCGCGGCCGCCCCGCCCGCGCGCGCGAGCAGCTGCGGTCCGCCGTCGACGCGGCGCGCCGCGTCGACCCCGTGCTCGCCGCCGTCATGCTCGGCGGCATCACCCTCACCGAACTCGCCATCGGCGACCTCACGGCGGCCCGCGCCACCTCGGCCGAGTCGATGCAGCTCGCGGACGCGTTCGGGGACGCGTCGGCGGCCCTGCCGGTACGCCTGCTGCACGCGCTCGTCGAACTCCTCGGCGGCGACGCGGACGAGGGCCGCGCCCTGCTCCATGAGCTCGAAAAGCCCCTGGCCGTACCGGACTTGTCCTTCCCCTACCCGGTGTCGGGCGTCGGCGGCCTGTGCTACCTGGCCACGGAGGAGCTGGACCAGGGCCACGCGCTGCTCGACCGCGCGGTGCACGCCGCGCGCTCCTCCAGCACGGTCGGCCTCCTCGCCCACCTCCTCGGCACGCTCTCGGTCGTCGAGTTCTGGCGCGGCGCGTGGACCGCCTCGCTCGCCCACGCCGACGAGTCCGCCCGGCTCGGCGAGGACACCGGACGCGTCATCGAGGTGTGCCGCGCCCTGGCCGCGCAGACCCGTACGGAAGCGGTCCTGGGCAGGGAGGCGGACTGCCGCCGCCACGAGGCGCAGTGCCGCTCCCTGGCCGCGGCCGCCGAGCTCCCCATGGACGCGGCACGCGCGCGCGGAGCGCTCGGCCTCCTCGAACTCGGCCTGGGCCACTACGAGGAAGCGGCGGCCCACCTGGAAGAGGTGCGCGCCTTCTCCCTCGCCAACGGCCGCGGTGACGGCCTCTACCTCTCCTGGGCCGCCGACCTCGCCGAGGCCTACGTCCACCTCCACCGCACCGACGAGGCGTACGAGGTGCTGCGCGTCCTGGAGCACGAGGCGGGCCGCGGCAGGCGCCCCATCACGGCGGCCGCCGCCGCCCGCTGCCGGGGCATGCTCGAACCGGCTTACGTAGAGCGGCACATGGACCGCGCGCTGGTCCAGCTCGCCGACGTCCAGGCCCCGTTCGAGCGCGGCCGTACCGACTTCGCGTGCGGCGAGCTGCTGCGCCGCCTCGGCCGCCGCAGCGAGGCGCGGCGCCGGTTGCAGCGGGCCCTGGCCGCGTTCGAGCGCGTCGGCGCGGTCGGCTGGGCGGGCCGCGCCGCCGCCGAACTGCACGCCGCGGGCGGCGACCGCGTCGACGCGGGCCCCACGCCGCTCGACGGCCTCACCGCGCAGGAGCTGCGCGTCGCGCTCGCCGTGGGCCGCGGTGTCACCAACCACGAAGCGGCGGAACAGCTCTTCCTCAGCGTCAAGACGGTCGAGTTCCACCTCGGCAACATCTACCGAAAGCTGGAGGGGGTGCACCGGCGGGCCCAACTCGTGCGACTGCTCAGCGAGTCGGCGCATCCCTGAAGCGCCTCGCCTCCGGAGCGCGAACGGACCGGCGGCGCGCACAGACAGTGGGGGTGCCCGCGCCGGGCACCCCCCGTCCCCCGTATCCCCCGTGGGTTCCCCGTTGTTCCCCCGTCGGATCCCCCGTGTCGAAAGCCCCCGTGTGCTTTCGTGACTCCACGATGGACCCGGCCGGACCCCTGGGCCACGGGGAAAACCCTGGGATCGGGGCCGGACGAGTACGCCGGATGCTGTAGTCACCGCCACCGCGCCGGCAACGCCTGGGCCGCGGCGTCTCTGACCGGCTGTGATGGGATGATTACCCGTTCACGTGCCGTCGTCGTCGGGGACAATGGGCGGCGATGACCGAAGAACGACCACCGCACGCCGCCGCTGATGACTACTCGCCCTTCGCACACCTCACCGTGCCGAACGCCCCGCTTTACCGCGCCGTCATGCGCACCTTCCTCGAGGCGAAGGAGCGCTTCGCCGTTCACCTGCGGCCGGAGGACGTGCAGGGGATGCTGCCGGCCCAGCAGCGCCCCGGCGATGCCGAGCAGGTCGGGCAGGCGCTCGACCGCCTCGTGCGCTGGGGGAACCTGCGTGCCGATCCCGACACCGCGCGCGTCACCGCCGTCGAGGATTTCTACCGCAAGCGGTTCATCTACCAGCTGACCCGTGCCGGCGAGGCTGCCGAGGAGGCGCTGCGTGCGTACGACGACGCGCTCGGGCGGCGCGGCGCGCTTCAGGCTGTCGCCTTGGAGGACATCATCACGCAGCTGCGTGCCCTGCTCGTCCTCGCCTCCGATGCGCAGGAGGGGGCCGGTGACCCGGCGAAGGTGCATTTGACGTTGGGTGCCCTCACTCATCGGTTCACGGAGCTGGCCGACAACGCCCGTGCGTTCATGGGGTCCCTGCAGAGCACCATCGACCTGCACGGGGTGGAGGTCGAGGTGTTCCTCGCGTACAAGGACCGGCTCATCGAATACCTCCAGCGATTCGTCCAGGACCTGATCACCCTCGGCGGGCGCATCGCCCAGCTCATCGGAGAGCTGGAGGGGCGTGTCGAACCCCTGCTGCGGATGGCCGCGGCGCGCGAGGCGGGCGATGCCTCGCCGGAGGAGGTGGACCGGGCGGAGAAGCTGGCCCATGAGCGGTGGAGCGGGCGCTGGGCCGGATTGGCGGCCTGGTTTGTCTCCGGCGCCGGGCGTGAGTCCCAGGCGCGGCTCCTGCGTGGCCGGGCACTCGGCGCGATACCCCAGCTCCTCGCTGTCGTGAGGTCGTTGAACGATCGGAGAGCCGGCCGTTCGGACCGGTCGGCTGACTTCCGTACGCTCGCCCGCTGGTTCGCCGAGGCCCCCGACGACGCGGCACGTCACCAGTTGTGGCGCACCGCTTTCGGTCTCTACTCCGCCCGGCATCTTTCCGTGGACGCGGACACGGTGGGCGAGCGGGCCGCCGAGCCCGTCGTCGCCGCGACGAGCTGGGCGCAGGCACCACCGCTGCGGATCAGCCCTCAGCTGCGCCGCACCGGCAGCTACGAGCGGCGCGGCAAGGCGCGCAGGGTCGAGGATCGCTCGGCCGCCCGACGCCACCTTGCGGCGCTCGCCGCGGAGCAGTCCGCGCAGACCGCCGCTGCGCGCGCCCGACTCGTGACGGACGGGGAGATACCCCTTTCGCGGATCGGTGAACTCGACCCACTCGCCTTTGGACTCTTCCTGCAGCTGCTGGGCGACGCTCTCGCCAGCTGGCGTCCCGGCATGACACGGACCGTCGCGACCAGCAACGACGGGGCCATGGAGATTCGGCTCACCGCCCTGCCGGGTGAGTCGCAACAGGCCGAGATCCGCACGCCGGACGGAGTCTTCCGCGGGCCGGAGCACCTCGTGGAGATCGTCGATCTCACGGTCGTCCGGCCGGACACCACCACGGAAGGAGTCACCGGATGACCACGGCCACCGCCGAGGTCCTCGACGGACAACGCGCCGCCGACTTCCAGCGGGCCGCGCGGGCCCTGCTGAAGGATCCGCTGCTGCTTGCCACCGGCCCGTATGCGGACGAGTTCCGGCTGGTACGCGGGCACGCCGACGATCTGCGGGACTGGTTCGACCGCAACACCGGATGGGCGCTACAGGTCGATGCGCAGGCCGCCCGCCTGCGCAAGAGCCCCGGCACCCGCCACGACGCCACCCATCCCGCCCGGGAGCCGAACGCGGCGGCCCGCCCCTTCACCCGGCGCCGCTACGTCCTGTTGTGCCTGGCCCTCGCTGCCCTGGAGCGCGGGGAAGCGCAGATCGCGCTCGGGCGACTCGCCGACCACATCGTCCTCGATGCCGCCGACCCCCAGCTCGTCGCCACCGGCATCGAGTTCACCCTGGACCGGCGTGAGGAGCGGCTGGACCTCGCCGCCGTCGTCCGCCTGTTGTTGCGCCTCGGCGTGCTGCGGCGGGTCGCCGGCGACGAGGAGGCGTACGTCAACGGAGCCGGGGACGTACTGTACGACGTCGAGCGCCGCGTGCTCGCCGGACTGCTCGCCACCCGCAACGGGCCCTCACTCGTCAAAGCCGCCACGTTCGACGAGCGATTGGCCGCGTTGACCGCGGAGACCGCTCTCGACAGCGACGACCTGCGCTTTCGAGCCATCCGCCATGCCCTCACGCGCCGTCTGCTCGACGACCCCGTCCTCTACTACGACGAACTGACCGATGCGGAGTTGTCGTATCTGACACGACAGCGCTCCTTTCTGACTGCGAGGATCACTGAACTGACCGGACTTGTCGCCGAGGCGCGGGCCGAGGGCATTGCGATGGTCGACCCGAAGGACGACCTCACCGACCTCCGCATGCCCGAGCAGGGCACCCATGGGCACATCACCCTGCTCCTCGCCGAGCACCTTGCCACCCTGGACGAGCCCGTTGATCTGACCTCGCTGCACGCACGCGTACGCGAACTCGCCTCCGAGCACGGCAGCTTCTGGTCGAAGACCGCGAAGGAACCGGGAGCCGAACCCGAACTCGTTGAGCGCGCGGTCGCCCGGCTCGAAGGCCTGCGCCTTGTCACACGTGAGGGCGCCACGGTGTGTGCGCGGCCCGCGCTCGCCAGATACGCCATCGGTGACACCGTCATACTCGATACCCGCACCGCCACACCCGGAAAGGGCACGTGACCATGACCGCCCCTGCCGACCCGGCCATCGCACAGCCCCTCAAGGATCTCCCCGCGCCGCCCCCGGGCCGTTGGAAGCCGTTGCGGATCGGGCTCGTGGACCTCTTCTACTACGACGACGAGGAATTCTGGTTCCGTGACGGGCGGCTCCTGTTGCGTGGCAACAACGGCACCGGAAAGTCCAAGGTCCTCGCCCTGACGCTGCCCTTCCTCCTCGACGGAGACCTCTCCGCACGGCGCGTCGAACCGGACGGTGACCCGCACAAGCGCATGGAGTGGAACCTGTTGCTCGGCGGGGAACACCCGCACTCCGAACGCCTCGGTTACACCTGGATCGAGTTCGGCCGTCGCGACGAGACGACGGGCGAGGAGCATTTCCGCACCCTCGTCTGCGGCCTGAAGGCGGTGTCCGGGCGCGGCATCGCCCGCCACTGGTTCGCCGTCACCGACCAACGAATCGGCCGAGACCTCGTCCTGCTCGACGCCACTCGCACCGCGCTGTCCCGTGACCGCCTGGCCGAGGCCGTCGCCGGGCACGGTATGGTCCACGACACCGCCAAGGCGTACCGCCGGGCAGTCGACGAGGCGCTGTTCGGGCTCGGGGAACAGCGCTACACGGCCCTCGTCGACCTGCTCGTCCAGCTTCGCCAGCCGCAGTTGTCCAAGCGTCCCAATGAGGCGGCGTTGTCCCGGGCGCTGACCGAAGCTCTTTCGCCCATGAACCAGGCGGTCGTCGCGGATGTCGCCGAGGCGTTCCGTTCTCTGGACGAGGAGAAGGAGGCACTGCGCGCCACGGCGGAGGCTCAGCGCGCCGCAACTGCTTTCCTCGACCACTACCGCCGCTACGCCCGCGTCGCTTCCCGCCGGCGTGCCAGGCTCCCGCGCGAGGAACACGCGCGATACGAGAGTCTGGGCCGTGACCTGAACCGGCACCAGGAGGAGAGGGCCTCCGCGCTGGCGGACCGGGACGCGGCGGCCGAGCGGCTTGGTGCCCTCGCCGAGACCTCCACTCGTCTCACTGCGCAGGACACCGCCCTGCGCGAGGGCCCGGAGATGCGCGACGCACGTGCACTGGATCAAGCCGCCGACGACGCCGTGCGCACAGCAGCCGACTCCGGGCAGGCGGCGGACGACCGAGCGGAGGCCGCCGCCTTCCACGAGCGGGCCCTCGATCGGCAAGGGCGGGCCGCCAGCCAGCTGCGGGCCGTCGAGGATCGCGTCAGCGACCTGCTGTCGCGCGCAGAGGACACATCGCGTGCCGCCCGCCTTCCGGCTGGTGTCCGCACCGACGGCGCACCGGTCGCAGAGCTGCGTCGGTCCGCGGAGGGGGAGGTGGAGCGGCGGCGGCGCACCATCGCGCACGTCGACGAACTCGCCACGCGTGCGCAGGCGGCCGCGGCCGAGCGGCTTGCCGCGGCCCGCCGCGCGCAGGACGTCGAGGAAGAGGTCACCGACACCGCCGAGCGTCGAGTGGAGGCGGACGCGACGGCCGAGACCGCGGGCCGGGAACTGGTCGACGCGGTGCGCGAGCACCTCGCCAGTTGCGCGGAACTGACGGTGGGGGACCAGGCCGGGGTACTGGACCGCATGCAGGACTGGACCGGCCACCTGGACGGTCCCTCGCCTGCCCGGGCCGCTGCGGGCACCGCCCACCGCGAGCGCGCCGCCGGGCTCGCCGACGCGGCGGCCGACTGCGCGCGGCGCGAGGAGGTACTGCGTACGACGGCAGCGGAACTGCACCGCGAACGCGACCAGTTGGAGTCGGGCAGGCAGCGCGGCCCTTCCGTGCCGTACACCCGTGGTGACGGAGTGCGCGATGGGCGGGAGGGCGGGCCGCTGTGGCGCTTGGTCGACTTCCGTGACGACAGCGGGATCGCTGCCGACCTCGCCGCCGAATCTCGCGCTGGGCTCGAAGCCGCGCTCGAGGCGTCCGGGCTGCTCGACGCCTGGGTGCTGCCCGACGGCAGCGCCGTCAGAGACATCGACAACGAGGACGTCCTCGTGCGCGCCTCGGCTCCGGTGGCCGGGCCGACGCTCGCCGGTGTGCTGCGCCCTGCGGTCGATCCTGGCGCGACCACTGTCTCCGAAGCGGCGATCGAGCGACTCCTGCGCTCGGTGGCGCTGGGCTCGCGGGCCGTCAGGGAAAGCGCCGAGCACACCGGCGCCCACACTGCCGTGAGCACGGACGGCCGATTCCGCGTCGGTGTCCTCACCGGCCGCTGGTCCAAGCGCGCCGCCGAGTACGTGGGGGAGGGGGCCCGTGAGGCGGCCCGGCGTACGCGTATCGCCGTCGTCCTCGCGGAACTGGCAGACACGCAGCAGATGTTGAGCCGCGTCCAGGAAACGATTGAGCAGGTGGCGGCCCGCCGCGAGACCCTGGACTCGGAGCTGGCCGCGCTTCCCGACGACGCTCCCGTGCGCCAGGCCTATGCCCTCGCGGGCGCGGCCGCAGAGGCCGCTCAGCGGGCCGCGGCTCGCCATGCCGAGCAGGCCGAGCGGCTGGCCCGTGCCACCGAAGCGGCGGAGTCGGCGGTGCGCGAACTGCAGGACACGGCGGCGGACGTGGGGCTCCCCGCGGACCGTGACGGGCTCGCCGTCGTACGGCAAGGGCTCACGGACCATGCCCTGGTCCTCGCTGCCCTGTGGCCGTCTCTCCACGAACGCGGCGAGGCTGCGAGTGCGCTGGCACGGGAGCGGACCGAGACCGTTGAGGCGGCCGGACGCGTCGAAGCGTTCGCCGGGCGGGCGGAAGAAGCAGCGCGCCTTGCAGCCGCCGCCGATGAACGCCACACCACTCTGCGCGCCACGGTAGGCGCGGCCGTCGCCGACCTGCAGCGCCGTCTCGCCGAAACCGCCGCAGCACTGCGCGCCTGTGTCGACGAGGAGCGGACGGTGCGCGCCACACACGGCGCCGCGCAGCGCCTCGCCGACAAGGCCGAGGGCCGCATCGAGCAGTTGCAGGAGGACATCGCGGCGGCCACGGCGCAGCGCGCCGACGCCATCGCCGCGTTCCAGAGGTTCGTCGGTACCGGCCTGCTCGCGGTCGCGGCGCCCGAGCAGGAGATCCCCGGCCAGGAGGGCGGGCCCTGGGCGCCGACTCCAGCGATTGCGCTCGCCCGCGCCATCGAGCACGAACTGGCCTCCACCGACAGCTCGGACGGGGCCTGGGAACGCGTGCAGCGGCGCCTGAACGAGGAATACAAGTCGCTCCAGGACGCCCTGTCCCGGCATGGGCACTCCGCGTCGGCCCGCATGGTCGAGGACGGCATGGTCGTCGACATCGTCTACCAAGGCCGTGAACGCGCCGTGCCCGACCTTGCCGAGGCGCTGACTGCCGAGGTCGCCGAACTCCAGCGGATCCTGTCCGCGCATGAACGAGAGATCCTGGAGACACACCTGCTGACCGAAGTTGCGGGCACACTGCAGGATTTGATCGGTGCGGCCGAACGACAGGTCGCGGCGATGAACGCCGAACTCGAGGATCGGCCCACGTCCACCGGTATGCGGCTGCGCCTGGTGTGGCGTCCCTCCCGCAAGGCTCCGGCCGGACTGGTCCGGGCCCGCGCGTGCTTGCGCCAGTCCGCGGACGCGTGGACAACCGAGGATCGGGCCGCCGTGGGTGAGTTCCTCCAGGGGCAGATCGCCGCGCAGCAGCAGGGGGACCACGCGGGCAGCTGGCTGGAGTACCTCTCCGAGGCACTCGACTACCGCACCTGGCACGAGTTCGGCATCGAACGTCATCAGCACGGCAAGTGGGTGCCCGCGACCGGCCCCGCCTCCGGTGGTGAGCGGGTCCTGGCCGTGTCGGTGCCGCTGTTCGCGGCGGCCTCCTCGCATTACCAGACGGCGGCCAACCCGCATGCGCCACGCCTGGTCACGCTGGACGAGGCGTTCGCGGGCGTCGACGACGACTCGCGCGCCAAGTGCCTCGGTCTGCTGCATGCCTTCGACCTGGACGTGGTGATGACCAGCGAACGCGAGTGGGCGTGCTACCCGCAGGTGCCCGGCATCGCCATCGCCCAGCTCTCCCGGATCGACGAGGTCGCCGCGGTGCTGGTCAGCCGGTGGGAGTGGGACGGGGCACGGCGGGACCGGGGACCGGAGCCGGCCCTCTCGACGAGGCCCTTCGTGCCCGCTCCTCGAACCGTGCCGGGCGCGTCCGACGCAGCCGAACCCGGCGGTAGCGTCGACACCGAAATGGCCCAGGAGTCGCTGTGGGACTGAGTGAAGAGCCTCGGCAGCCGCGGGGCGGAGAGCCGGGCCGGCCCGAACTCCTGGGGACACCGCCTGCTCCGCCAGATCCGCCCGTCGACCGTGAGCGCCTGCGGCGTCTGCTCGGCGACCCCGGCCTGGCCTGGCTTCTGGATCGCGTGCGGCGCCGTCTCGAACGGGACGAACCCCTCACCGGAAGCGTCAGTCTGACGTCTCCCACGCAGACCCAACAGGTGGCGACAGAAAGGCTCTTGGGGCGTGCTCCGCGTGTCGGAGGACGCAGCCTCAGCGTGCGCCTCGACGCCGTCGACGCGCTCCTGCGGCGCTCGGGAGCCAGCCCGAGCGGCCTCGCTGCGGCCGTCGTCGAACTGACCGGCACGGTCACCTCGCTCGCGGACGCCCGGGCGCGAGAGGAACGGGCCTGGCAATCGGCGCACTCACCGCTGGACAAGCTGGCGAGTGCGCCAGGTGCCTCTGCGCAACTCCGTTCCTGGGCAGAGCAGCTGCCGCGCACCGGATTGGTGCGCAGGCTGTGCCCCGACCCGGACGCGGCGCGCTCGCTCGTGGCAGGTGCGGCAGAGGCGCTCCACCAACTGCCCACCGATTCGCCCGTCTCGCTGCCGGCCTACGCGGCCCGTGTGCTCGGCTCCGCGCACGCCCTCGACGACGGCGCCCCGCTGGCGACCTTGGTCCTGTCCGGCGTCCGTGCGCTGACCGGGTTCCCTGATGGCAGCGGCTCCCGGTGGCGACGCGAGGCATGGGCGTCCGCCGGACTGCTGCGCGACGATCTCTCCTCCACCGTCCTCACTCTCAATCTTCGCGGCACGCCGGCTCTGGACTGGCTTGCCGACAGCGGTGAGCCCGCTGTCCTGACCCTTCGGCAGCTGGCACGTGGGCACCGCATCGAGGTGCCGGGTCCGATTCACGTGTGCGAGAACCCAACGGTCCTGTCCGCGGCTGCTGAGACCTACGGCCCGTCCTGCCCGCCCCTGGTGTGTCTGCAAGGACAGCCGTCGACGGCCGCGCTGACCCTGCTCGCGGGGATGCGATCCGGGGGCCCGGACGCCGCCGTCGACTTCCGCTACCACGGAGACTTCGACTGGGGCGGCCTGCGGATCGCGGCCACCCTCGCCCGGTACATCACGTGGCGGCCCTGGCGTTACACTGCCGCCGACTACCGCAGGGCCGCAGCGCACTTGAGCGGCGCCGAGGCATTGACCGGCACTCCCGCCGCCGCGCCCTGGGACCCGGAACTGCCAAAGGCGCTCGCCGAAGTGGGCGTACGGGTCGAGGAGGAGGCGGTGTTGGACGATCTCCTCACCGACCTGGCGTCGCGACCGCCGTTCCCCTGACGGCCCGATGAAGCGTCATACCCCCGCCGCCAACGGCTGGAGCACCGCCTCGCTGAGTGCCCGTGTGCGCAGGCCGGTGACTTCCTGGTATTCGGGGTCGGCCACCATACGGGCGAAGGCCTCACGGCTTGGGTAGCGCACGAGCAGGACGGCGTCCCAGGACTGACCGTCCTCCGCGACCAGCGGGTGGCCGCCCGAACCGGAGTAGAGGACCTCGCCGCCGTAGCGCGGCAGGAACGTGGTCTCCACGTGGTGGGCGTACTCCTGGTAGAGCGCACGGCCGTCCGGCGCGAAGCGGAGCAGGTTGAGCATCACGACCGGACCGCCCGGATCCTCGGCCAACAGGCGCTTCAGATCGGCACCCTTCGGATCGACCGCCACGGTCAGCTCCTCTTCACGTTTGGCTTGGTGTTCGTCGACGGTGTCGGCCCGAGAACTCTGCACGCTAAAGGGCTACACGGCAACCGTGTAAGCGTCGTACCCGTAGATCCACCCACTGCGCAGCAACGGATCCGCGTCCCCGAGCGCCGCGTCCCGGGCCTGCTGCTCCGGGCCGTCCGGCAGGTGGTTGGACGCGGCGCGGGCGTGGCTCACCTGTTGGAGGCGGGTGGTGCGGGGGAGGCGTGATGATGGCGCTCTTTGAAAACGGCCACCTGTCGCTCTCTGGTGGGGACAAACATGCTCAGTTGATCTCCCCATCCATCGTGTGACGTTTTCCGGTGTGTCGGCGTGGAGTGATGTCGGTCCGGAGAGCCTGCGTGCGCACTGTGTTCGGCCTGTTCGGGGGCCTGGATGCTCACGCGGGAGGAAGACGTGGATGCTCATGCACTGCGTCGCCAGGGTTGGTCGATCTCGGCGATTGCGAGACATCTGGGACGTGACCGGAAGACCATCCGTGCCTATCTGAACGGAGAGCAGGAACCGGGCCGCCGACGGCAGAGCCCAGACGCCTTCGCGCCGTTCCTGGAGTACTGCCGGCAGCGCCTGGCCGATGATCCTCACCTGTGGGCATCAACCCTGTTCGACGAGGTCAACGGGCTTGGCTATCAGGGCGGTTACTCCACTTTCACGCGGTCTCTTCGCCGCTATCAGGTCCGCCCCCACTGCGAGCCCTGCCATGCCGCCAGCGGCCGCAATGTCGCGGTGATCGCTCATCCGCCGGGCGAGGAGATCCAGTTCGACTGGCTTGAACTTCCTGACGCGCCCGAGTCCTGGAACGTCGGATCGCATGCTCATCTGCTGGTCGGAGCCCTCGCGCACTCGGGCCGCTGGCGGGCGGTGCTCTCGGAGAGCGAGGACTTCGCCCATCTGATCGCTTCGCTCGACCAGGTCATGCGCAAGCTCGGAGGCACGGCCCGCCGCTGGCGCTTCGACCGCATGGCCACCGTCTGTTATCCCAGCAGCGGCCAGGTCACCCCGGCCTTCGCCGCGGTCGCCAAGTACTACGGTGCCGGCGTCGACATCTGCCCGCCCCGCCGCGGCAACCGCAAGGGCGTGGTCGAGAAGGCCAACCACTCGGCAGCGCAACGTTGGTGGCGGACCGTCCCGGACGCGCTGACGGTGCTGCAGGCCCAGTCCGGCATCGACAAACTCGCCGACCGCATGGACGAACGCCGCCGTGTCGTCGACGGCATCAAGGTCACCGTCGCCGAGCTGGCCGCCTGCGAGCCGCTGCTCGATCTCCCGGTCCGCCCGTTCCCCGCGGAACTCGAAGTCCAACGGACCGTCAGTCCGCAGAGCCTGGTCGCCTTTGAGGGCAACTTCTACTCCGTTCCACCCGGCCTGCCCGGCGCCCAGGTCATGGTCCAACTCCATCTTGGAGACGACCACTTGAACATCGCCACCGCTGGCCGGGCCGTGATCGCCCGCCACCGGCGGGCGCCCAAAGGTGCTGGCCAGACAGTGCGGGAGGCCGGACACGTCATCGCTTTGGAGCGAGAGGTCCTGGCGTCCTTCTCCGACCGAGCGCCCTGCAAGAACAAGGTCCGCCGGCCCCTCTCGGACGCCGCCCTGGCCGAGGCCGAGCGACTGCGCGGACACCCCAGCGCGGCCGGTGATCCGGCCGAGCGGGTCGTGATCGACCTCAACCACTATGCCGCCGTGGCCGACCGGCTGCGGAGCGTTCCCCCACCCAAGGAGGAGAGCACGGAGTGAGCACGACGCCGATGCAGATGAGTGAAGCTCGACGCTTCCAGCAGCTGCGGGGTCACCTGTCCTACCTCAAACTCAACGACGCCGCCGAGGCACTGAACAGGGTCTGCGACCAGGCCAGGGCCGAGGGAATGTCGCTGACCGCGGCCCTGGAGCGGCTCCTGGAGATCGAGGTCGAGGCCACCGAAGCACGCAAACTCGCCGCCCGTCTGCGGTTCGCCTGCCTGCCCGAACCATGGACGCTCAACGATTTCGACTTCGCCGCCCAACCGGGCGTCGACGAGAAACTCATCCGCGACCTGGCAACCCTGCGCTTCCTCGACGACGCCTCCAACGTCTTGTTCGTCGGCCCGCCCGGAGTCGGGAAAACCATGCTCTCGGTCGCGCTCGGAAGAGCCGCAGTTGAAGCAGGCCATCGCGTCTATTTCACGACCGCGGCCGAGCTCGCGGCCAAATGCCACAAAGCCGCACTCGAAGGCCGCTGGAAAACCTGCATGAACTTCTTCGCCGGCCCCAAACTCCTCGTCATCGACGAGCTCGGCTACCTCCCACTGCCCGAGGACGGAGCGTCCGCACTGTTCCAGGTCATCAACCAGAGGTATCTGGAATCCAGCACCATCCTCACGACAAACGTGGGAATCGCGGACTGGGCCGGCGCCTTCGGCGACGCCACTGTCGCGGCCGCCATGCTCGACCGGCTCCTGCACCGCGCCGCGGTCGCCGGGATCGACGGACCCTCCTATCGCCTGCGTGGACACCGCAACCAGGCCGAGACGATGCGAGCTGGGGTGAACTCGCGTGTCTCTTGAGCATCGCCCCATCGAATCCATCGAACTGCCCCAGACGGAGAACGACTTGGCTCGTCGATGCCCCGGCTGCGAAACCATCTTCAACGTCGACAGAAGCACCAGCCGACAGGTCTACTGTTCCCGGACCTGCCGCGAACTCAACCGGCAACACACACCCGTCGAACGAACCTGCCCGGTCTGCCAGAAGCAATTCATCACGGATGTCAGCCCGAGCCGAATCTACTGCTCGAAAGAATGCAGAGCAGTCAAAAGGGCCAGCGAGGCAGATCAGGAGAAACGCGACTGCCCCGTCTGCGAAGAGACATTCACCGCACCGAAAACCGTCCGGAAGATCTATTGCAGTGCGTCATGCCGGCGCCTGGCTGAGAAAGAACGGGAAGACACACGCGTCCAGGACCGGGCCCGACGCCTGGGCGAAACACCTCGGCCCGCCGGCAACCGTCCCGCTCTGACACCCGCTGAGCCCTCGCTCCCGCAGCCGCGGCCGCAAGCCATCAGGCCCCTCGTTCGCGCAGGCCAGGGGCGCGACCCGATGGAGCCCACAGCCACTCGTGAATGCCCGCACTGCCACCAGCCGGTGACCATCGTCGCCCTGTTGGCCACCCCCGAAGCGGCCCGCCCATCAGTGCCTCCCGGCCCTGCGGACCCCATCCCGATCCGGCGAACACCATGATCCCAGCTGACGGCCACTGATCCACCGGGCCCGCCGACCTGACGGTCGGCGGGCCCGCCCGCTTCTCGCTCCCCACCTTCCCCACTCAGTTGAACCCCTTACCAACTGAGGCGAAGAGCGACACTGGCCGAATTCACCGATCCCCATCACCGACTCGTAGCGGGCGAGGGCCAGGGCCGGAGCGTCCTCGTGCGCCGTGAGGCAGCGGGCCAGGACCGCCGCGTCCTCCAGCGCCTGCGCCGCGCCCTGGCCGTAGAACGGGAACATGGGGTGCGCGGCGTCCCCGAGCAGGGTCATCCGGCCGCGGGTCCACGAGGGCAGCGGCGGCCGGTCGTACAGGGCCCAACGGCCGGGAACGGCCCCGGACGTGATGAGCGCGCTCACCCGCTCGTCCCAGTCGGCGAACTCCGCGTGGAACTCCTCGACCGTGGCCGTCGCGCTCCACGACTCCGCCGTCTCGTCCGTCGACGGGGCGAACGCGACCACGTTGACCGCCTCGCCCTCCGAGATCGGGTAGTGCACGAGGTGGTGGTCGGGGCCGAGCCACAGCGTCTGCGCGCGGCGCAGGGCGAACGCTGGGGCCGTGGCCGCGGGGACGATCGTGCGGAAGGCGCACAGGCCCGAGAAGCGGGGGCGTTGCGGTTCGGCGACCGTCCCGCGGACCACGGAGTGCATGCCGTCCGCGCCGATCACCAGGTCCGCGTCGGTGCGGGAGCCGTCGGCGAAGGTCAGCCGCACCCCGTCGGCGTGCGGCTCGACGCGCGTGCAGCGGGCGGCAAGGCGCACCGATGTGTCCGGCACCGCCGAGCGCAGGGCGTCGAGGAGCTGGGCGCGGTGCGTGGTGTACGTGCGCTCTCCGTAGAGGCGCTCGCATTCCCCGTCCAGGCGCTCGACGGACAGCACCGTGCCGTCCTGCCAGCGGCGGAACTCCCAGCCCCAGTCCAGCGGGACGGCCCGGCGCAGTACGGAATGCGCGACGCCCAGCGCGCGCAGCGGCCGCACCGCGTTGGGGGCGAGCAGGAGGCCGGCGCCGACCTCGGTGAGCGCGGACGCCTGTTCGTGGACGGTCGCGGTCAGCCCCGCGTGGTGCAGGAAGGCCGCGGCCGCCATGCCGCCGATGCCGCCGCCCACGACCGCGATCCGCGGACCCGTCTGCTGTCTGTCGCGCACTGGTTCCTCCCCGGACCGTGTCGCGTGCGTCGGCCGGGTCTCAGCATGGCGGACGGGGGCGGCCGGCCGTCAGGTGTTCTTCTGCAGCGCCTTGAACTGTTCGAACCAGACGTTGCGGCCGAGGGTGCCGTCCGCGCCCGGCCGCACGGTCCGGTTGGCGTACAGGGGGTTGAGGATCCACGGCGTCTTGGTGGCGTCCCAGCCCGAGGCCATCGACTCGATCTGCAGGCCGCCGTAGGTCGCCACCGCCAGCTTCCCGGTGTCGCGGAAGGCCTTCATCTGTTCGGTGAGGTAGTTCCTGCTGTGGTCGAACCACTGGGTCATGGAGACGAAGTCGTTCCACTTCTGCTGCGGGAACGGCTGCTCGATGGCGTCCCCGACGACCTGCCAGACCTTCCGGCCCGGGGTCACGTCGTAGCGCTTGGCGAACGCCGGGGACACCGGGTCGTTCATGTGGCTCTTCCAGAACTGCACCAGGGAGAACTCGGTGGCGAGGAACTTCTGGTCAGGACGCAGCCTGGGCACCACGTAGTTGATGAACTTGGCGGCGTTCTGCAGGGACGTGACGTGCGGGTGGATGTCGACGCCGGCGAGCTCGGGCGTCTTGTGGACGAAGCGCAGCCACCGCTCGGTCGCGGGCGTGCGGCCCTCGGGGCTGTCGAGGTTGTTGAGCGCGCCCATGTAGAGGCTGGTCCCGGAGCCCGCTCCGCCGTGCTGCTTTCGGTAGTCGATGACGTGGCGGGCCAGCGTCTCGTAGAAGACGTTGAGGGCCTTGTTCCGCTCCTCTTTCAGCGTTTCCAGGAACGGCTCGTTGCCGATGGTGAGGATGTCGACCTTGCCGATGACGGCGGCGAGGACCCGGTCCACGAGGGCCAGCAGGCGCTTCAGCTCGGGGCTGCCGGGTGCGGGCAGCGGGCCCTTCGTGGGCCCGAGCGCGTAGGGGAACTTGAGCGACAGGATGGTCCTGCGGCCGTCGCCGTGGGCGGTGAGCAGGGCCTTGATGGCGCGCTGCTGCGTGACGTCACCGTCGAGGTCGCCCGGCGTCACCGGGACGAAGCCGCGCACCCAGGTGGCCGAGAGCGCCTGCAGTTGGGCGGCGCCGAGGCCCGCGGGGTCCTCGTTGAAGTTCACGCCGAGCGCGCCGTCGGGCGCGCCGCCCGGGGCCTTGCCGGCGGCGGCCTTGCCCTCGACGGGAGTTGAGGCGGACTTCGACGGCGAGCCCTTCGCGGCGGACGGCTTGGCATCGTTCGAGGACGGTGAGCACGCGGCGGCCAGGAAGGCGGAGCCGGTGACGCCCAGGAGCATGCGGCGGGAGGTGGTGTGGCGAGTCACTGCTGTCCGTTTCTGTGGGGGGATCGCTGTCCACTGCACCGACACCGTAGGCATGGATGTGCGCGCGATTGATCCGCTGTGACAGCCCCGCGACATCATCCGGACAACGCCAAAACCCCGGTCACACAGAAACCAACAGGTGTGACCGGGGGCAGAGGGACGACGGATCAGGCGCGGGCCTCCACCGCCGGTGCCGACCCCGGCAGCGGCCGGCCCGCGGACTCCGCCGCGAAGTAGGCGGCCACGGCGCCGATCGCGCCCGCCGCCATCAGGTAGTACCCGGGCACGTTGACGTCGCCGGTGGCCTCCACCAGCAGTGCGTTGACGACGGCGGTCGTGCCGCCGAACAGCGAGACCGACAGGTTGAACGCGATCGACAGACCGCCGTAGCGGATGTCCGTCGGGAACAGCGCCGGGAGCGTGGAGGGGATGGTGCTGTTGAAGCAGAGCAGCATCAGCGACATCAGCACCAGGCCGAAGAAGACCGACGTCAGGGTGTTCTGTTGGATCAGGAGCACGGACGGAATCCCGAGCACGATCAGCATGCCGCAGCCGAAGTACAGCACCGGCTTGCGCCCGATGCGGTCCGAGAGCCGGCCGACGAAGGTGATGAGCAGCATGCCGACGGCGAGCACCGAGATCTCCAGGAGCTGCGCCCAGGTGGGGCTCACCGACGGGGCGAACTTGTCGATGTACTCCAGCATGTATGTCGTGAGCATGTAGTTGGTGACGTTGAAGACGAGCACCAGACCCATGCAGATCAGCATCGGACGCCAGTGGTCGGTGAAGACCCGCTTGATCTCCCTGAGCGTCTGATTGCCCTCACGCCCCTGCTGCTTGGCCACGGCGGCCTTGAACGCGGGGGTGTCCTCCAGCTTGAGGCGGAGGTAGAGCCCGATGATGCCGATCGGCCCCGAGATCAGGAACGGGATGCGCCAGCCCCAGGACAGCAGATCCTCGTGCGACATGACGCCCGGCAGCTGGATGACGAGGCCCGCGACGCCGCCGAGGAGATAGCCGGTCAACGTGCCGAACTCCAGCCAGCTGCCGAGGAATCCGCGCTTCTTGTCGGGGGCGTACTCGGCGATGAACGTCATCGCGCCGCCGTACTCGCCGCCGGTCGAGAAGCCCTGCACGAGGCGGGCGAGCAGCATCAGCAGCGGGGCGGCGGGGCCCCACGTCTCGTAACCAGGGATGAACGCGATCACGAACGTGCCGACGGCCATCATGATGACCGTGATCGACAGCACCTTGGTGCGGCCGATCCGGTCGCCGAGCGGTCCGAAGAACATGCCGCCGAGCGGGCGCACCAGGAAGGCGACCGCGAACAGGCCGAGGGTTCCGATCGTGCCGACGGTCTGGCTCGCGCCGGTGAAGAACACCGCGGTGAGCACCGGGGTCAGATTGGCGAAGACGCCGAAGTCGAACCACTCGGTGATGTTTCCGATGGCTGCGGCGCCCACGGCCCGCCTGGTCACCTTGGGGTCGGTCACCAATGTCTCGTCGGCCGGGCCCGCCTGGGTATCGGGAAGCTCGGAAACGGTGTGCGCGGCTGGCACGTACTACTCCTCAGGATTGCGCGGTACTGCGGGTGGGACGCCCGCACAGGGGCTTCGGGTCGATCCAGTGGACAGGGTGGGCGAGGTGCTGCCGCGGCCCGCGCGCGGTGCGGCCGGCCTCCAGGACGGCGCCGGTCGCCGGGAAGACGAGCAGGGCGAGTCCCGAGGCCACCAGGGCCGTCGCGGCCGTCGGGGAGCTCGCGGGCGCGAGCAGCGCCGCGGCGAGCATCGGCAGGCCGAGGCCAAGGCGGGTGGCGGTCGGCGTGCGCACGCCGAGGGCGGCGCTCGCTCCGGCGCGCCCGAGCCCGTGCCCGAATCCGGCGAACGCGGCGCCCACGAGCGTCGGCCAGGTCGACGTCCCCGCCGTGAGCGACAGCGCGGACAGGCCCACCAGTAGTGCGGTGAGACCGGCGAACTGCGCGCAGCGGCTGTCGAGTTCGGCGGCCAGCGGCTGCGCGAGCGCCGAGCACACGAGAACGGCCAGCGGCACACCGCAGACGACGGCCGGGTCGCTCCGGCCCGAGACGATCAGGACAGCGGGAACGACCGCGAGGAACAGGCCCGCCGTGGCCCAGGCGAGGAAGCGGACGGCCAAGACCATGGCGAACAAGGCGCGCGTTCCCGTCGGGAGCCGCCGATTCCGGCGGAGGGAAGGACTCTTGGACAACACCCGGGAAGGGTGCCACCCGTGACTCATCGACACAATTGTGCGATCTTGCACAGGACCGTGCAAGATGGTCGAATGATCGATCCCAAGCTCAAGGTGCTCCAGATGGTCGAGGAGCACGGCGGGGTGACCGCGGCCGCCGAGGCCATGGGGCTCAAGCCGTCCACGGTCTCGTACCAGCTGAGGCAGCTGGCCGGGCAGGTCGGCGCGGTGCTCATGGAGCCCGCGGGCCGCGGCATCAAGCTGACCGCCGCGGCTCGTACGCTGCTGCGGCACGCGGCCGTCCTGGAGGCGCAGTGGGAGCGGGCGCGCAGTGACCTCGCGGCGATGGCCGACGTGCAGACCGGCAGCTTCACGCTCTGCGGCTTCTCGACGGCCGCCACGCACCTGCTGCCGTCCACCGCGGCGACCCTGCGCGAGCGGCATCCCCAGCTCGGGGTACGCCTCGTGGAGGCGGAGCCGGCGCGCTGCTTCGAGCTGCTGCTCACCGGCGAGGCCGACCTCGGTCTGGTCGTCGTGACGACCGACTCGCCGCCCCTGACCGACGAGCGCTTCGAGCAGCAGCCGCTCCTCGACGACCCGCTCGACCTCGTCGTCCCGGCCGACCATCCGCTGGCGGCGCGCGAGCGGGTGGTCCTCGCGGACGCGGCCCGCGAGACGTGGATCGTCGGCACACCCGGCACGACCTACCACGACCTGCTGGTCACGGCGTGCATGGCGGCCGGGTTCACGCCCGACATGGGCCACCAGTCCGACGAGTGGGACACCGGTACGGCGATGGTGGCGCACGGCCTGGGCGTGATCCTGGTGCCGCGCCTCGCCCGCATCAACACGGAATGGCCGGTGGCCCGCATCCCCCTCTCCGGCGAACCCGCCCCCGCCCGCCGCATCCTCGCCGCCACCCGCAAGGGCGGGGCGCGGCACCCGGTGGTGGCGCAGGCGCTCGACCTGATCAAGGCGTCGGCGGTGAACCTGGTGCCCGCTGGGGAGGCTTCCCGATGATGACCTGGCGCCGGCTCGCCGAGCACGACTTCCCGTTGCTGAAGTCCTGGTTGGAACAGCCGCACGTGGCCCGTTGGTGGAACCATGAGACCTCGATCGAGGCGGTGTCGCGGGTCTTCGGCCCTGCCGCGAGGGGCGAGGAACCTTCGGAGGACCTGCTCGTCCACCTCGACGGCAGCCCGATCGGCCTGGTTCAGCGTTGCCGGCTGTCCGACTACCCCGAATATCTGGCTGAGCTCGCCGCCGTGGTCGAGGTGCCTTTCGGGGCGATGACCATCGACTACCTGATCGGTGAGCCACAGCAGGTCGGCCGAGGGCTCGGCACGCAGATGGTCCGATCGGTCGTCCGGGCGACCTGGGACGACCACCCCGACGCACCCTGCGTCCTGGTGCCGGTGCCGACGGCCAACCGGGCCTCCTGGCGGGTGCTGGAGAAGGCCGGACTGCGCCGGGTCGCCGAGGGCGAGCTGGAGCCGGACAACCCTGTCGACGGCCGTGCCCACTACATCTACCGGATCGACTCGGGGCGGGCCGCCGCCGCACGCGACTCGTTGTAAATTGTCGATACAGCCCTTGACCTGCAATTGGGCAGGCAGGGAGCCTACTTGTGGGAGTGTCCCGATGCTGCGCACCATGCTCAAGTCCAAAATTCACCGCGCCACCGTCACCCACGCCGACCTGCACTACGTCGGCTCCGTGACCATCGACGCCGACCTGCTCGACGCCGCCGATCTGCTGCCCGGCGAACTCGTGCACATCGTCGACATCGACAACGGCGCCCGCCTGGAGACGTACGTCATCGAGGGGGAGCGCGGGTCCGGTGTCATCGGGATCAACGGGGCGGCCGCCCACCTCGTGCACCCGGGCGACCTCGTGATCATCATCGGTTACTGTCAGATCGAGGACGCCGAGGCGCGGGCCCTGCGACCGAGCGTCGTGCACGTCGACCGGGACAACCGGATCGCGGCGCTCGGCGCCGACGCCTCCGAGCCGATCCCCGGCGGGGATGTGACGCGCGGCCCGCACGCGGTACCCGCGGGCTGAGACCCGGTCCGGCCACGACGCAGGAGAGCCCATGAGCGACATCGAGATCCGCGACGACCGTGCGAAGGGCCTCCTGCAGGCCCGCTCCGGCGGCGAAGTCGTCGGCCACCTCCAGTACTTCGTCCTGGAGGAACCCGAGCGGGCACTCGTCGCGGTGCACACCGTCGTCGAGCCGGAGCACGAGGGCAAGGGCATCGCGGGCTCACTCACTCGCGAGCTGTATGGCATCGCCGCGGCCGAGTCGCTGACCGTGGCGCCGCTGTGCCCCTTCGTCGTCCGCTGGGCCGAGCGGCACCCGGGCGAGGCGCCCGAGGCCTCCGCCGACCTGCTGCTGGCCGCGAAGGCCGCCCTCGACGCCGACCCCGACAAGTGGTGAGACGGCCGCGCACGCGGTGATCATCCGCGCGTAGGGTCCCGGTCATGAACCTGGCGCTCCTGCACACCTCACCCGTCCATGTGCCGGTCTTCGACGCCCTGCGCGACGCCGACCACCCGGGCCTGGAGCTGCGTCACGTCGTACGCGAGGAGCTGCTCGCCCGGGCCGGCGTCGAGGGGCCCGAGGCCGTCACCGACGAGGTCCGGGCGCTGCTCGCGGCGGCCGTCGCCGACGGGGCACAGGCCGTGCTGTGCACGTGTTCCACGCTCGGCGCCGTCGCGGAGGGCCTCGCCGCGGACGCCGGCGTGCCCGTGCTGCGCGTGGACCGGCCGATGGCCGCGCGGGCCGTCGCGGAGGGGAATGGGGTCTCCCCTGCTCGAACGGAATTGAGAGCTCGGGGAAGGATCGCCGTGGTCGCCACGGTGCGCAGCACCTTCGGGCCGACCCTCGACCTGATCGGGGAGGAGGCCGCACGGGCCGGGCGCGCGGTGGACGTGCGGACCGTGTTCGTCGAGGGCGCCTGGGAGCTGTTCCTCGCGGGGGACCGGGACGGGTATCTCGCGCTCGTCGCCACCGCCATCGACGGCATCGCCGGCGCCGACGTGATCGTCCTCGCCCAGGCCTCCCTCACCGACGCCACTGAGCGGGCCCACACCACGCTGCCGGTGCTCGCCAGCCCGCGACCCGGACTCGCCGCGGCGGCCTCGGAGTGCGCGAGCGCCAACCGGGCTTAGATTGAAAGACGTTGACCCCACGTCTTCCCAGGAGGCAGTGCGCATGACTCACAGTGATGCCGACGTCGTCGTCAGTCCCAGCGGCTGGGTCGCCGACCAGGCCCGCACCTACGAGGAGTCCGGCGGCACCAAGGGCACGACCATGCAGGGCGCCCCGTGTCTGCTCCTCGACTACCAGGGCCGCAAGTCGGGGCAGTGGCGGCGCACCGTTCTGATCTACGGCCGCGACGGCGACGACTACCTGATCGTCGCGTCGAAGGGCGGCGCGGACGAGCACCCGCTGTGGTACCTCAACCTTCAGGCCAACCCCGAGGTGCGGCTACGGGTGGAGACCGAGCGGTTCACGGCCCGCGCCGAGACCCTTTCGGCGCAGGACAAGGCGCGGGTGTGGGACTCCCTGGTGGAGCTGTTCCCGCCGTACGCGGAGTACCGGAAGAAGACGAGCCGCGACATTCCCGTGGTCCGGCTGCGCCGCACCGACGGCTGAGGCCGGCCCCCGGACTCTCCCGCTGTCCCGCCCGCTCGCGTCAGGGAATCGCGGCCTCGACCCGGGCGAGGTGGGCAGCGAGGATCTCGTCGAACGCGGCACCGCGGTCGGCCCCGAGGGGGCGGATCTCGCGGGCGAAGTGGGCCAGGGCGGGGAAGCGCTCGGGGTCGGCGCCAAGGACCGCGACGCGGAACTGCTCCATGCCTTGCTCGTACTCGCCGGGGGTGAGGCTGCCGATGCCCGCCTCAGAGGTGATCAGCGACGCGACGAGGATCACGATCCGGTGGTAGCGGTCCGGGATCTCCTCATCGGGCAGGCCCGAGGCCCGCAGGGCCTGGAGTACCTCTTCCATGACCAGACGGGAGCCGGCGCCACCGGATGCGTAGCGTCCCCAGACCGCGGCGAGTTGCGGGTGCTCGCCGAAGGACTCCCGCAGGCGCAGGGCCAGCGCGGTGATGCGCTGCTTCCAGTCGCCCTCGGGGCGGTAGCCCTCCATCGCAGCCACCAGGATCCGGTCGGCGACCGCGCGCAGCAATTCGGTCTTGTTGCGGAAGTGCCGGTACAGGCTCGAGGAGTCCGTCCCGAGCGTGGTGGCGAGCTTGCGCACGCTGAAGGATTCGGCGTCGCTCGTGCGCAGCAGCTCTGCTGCCGTGTCCAGGATCTCCTCGGTCGACCAGCGCCTTCGGCCTGTCATTTTTCCCCTCTCTTTCGCGCCGAGTGTAGCTCATGCACGCGGGCGTGCACTTGGCAGTGACCTTTCCTGAGCGTCCGCCATTGCCCCCACCAAAACACTTGGCGTTGCACGCACCGCGTGCATACTGGGGGCAAGTGCCTGCCGGGATGTCCGGCCGGGGGAAGCGAAGGGGAGACGGGGACATGAGGGAGACGACCACTGAGGCCACTGTTGTGGAGCGGCCGCCGGAGCCGGACTTCCGGACGATCACCACCGAGGAACTTGTCGCCTACCGCGAGGCGGAGAACCGCTTCAGGGCATCCGGAGCGGCCCGGGTGGTCCTCGGCGAGCCCGACGCCGCCGCGGTCATCGACTGGCAGGAACTGGCGCTGCCGGGCCGTGCCCTGCCGGTCCGGGTGTACCGGCCGGCGTCGACGAAGGACAGCGGCCCAGCCGGTCTGCCGCTCGTGATCCATGTGCACGGAGGCGGCTTCGTGGGCACGGCGGCGCAGTGCGACTGGGCCAACAGTCACCTCGCCGCCCGGTTGCCTGCGCTCGTCGTGTCGGTCGAGCACCGCCTCGTCGCACCGGGCACCGCGCTCCCGCATGCCGCCGACGACGGCTGGGACGTGCTGCGGCACATGGTGCGGCACGCGGAGCAGTGGGGCGCCGACCCGGCGCGCACGGCCGTCTTCGGCGAGAGCTTCGGCGGTCTGATCAGTGCCCTGAGCGCGATCCGGGCCCGGGACGCCGGGCTGCGGCTGCGCGCACAGGTGCTGGTCAACCCCGCGGTCGACGTGACCGACACGATGGACGACCACTCCTCGGTGGCCGAATACGCGTACCGCCCGACCCGTGCCCTGCCGCAACTGCGGCTCCTGCGACGGCTGTCCGTCCCGCCGGGCACCGACGCCCGCGCGTACTCGCCGCTGTACGCGGAGGACTTGAACGGACTCGCCCCGGCGCTCGTGGTGGTGCCGACCCGGGACGCAGTGGCCGATCACGGCCGACGCTACGCCGAGCGGCTGCGGGCGGCCGGGACGCCCGTGCGGCTCACTGAATACCCGGGAGCCAAGCACGCGTTCCTCTCCCTGCCCGGTGTGGAACCGCAGGCCGAGGCCGCCCGCAAGGAGATCCAAGAATTCCTTCGCGCTGCCCTGGCACAGTGACCGAGGTGCTGGGCGACCGGCCGGTCGCCCAGCACCGGCCTCGACGTGATCCCGCATCCATGGAGGAGGAGACCGTGCAGCGCATCGGCATCATCGGGGTGGGCGAGATCGGCCGCGCCCTTGTCACGGGCCTGCGTCACGAGGGCGGTGCTTCGCCGGAGGTGTTCCTTTCCCCGCGGGGAGCCCGCACGGCCGCGGCGTTGGCCGAGCAGTACGCGGGCGTCACCATCTGCGCCGACAACCAGCAGGTGGTGGACCGCTCCGAGTTGGTGCTTCTCGCCGTGCGCCGCGAGGACTGGCGCGAGGCCCTGGCCGGAGTACGGATCGCTGAGGGTAGGGTCGTGGTCAACGTGATGGCCGGGGTCGGCACCGACGAACTGCGTCGAGCGCTCGGCACGGACGTCCCGCTGGTCCGCGCCATCCCCCTGCCGACCATCCGGGAGCGCCGTTCCGTCACGGTCGTACACCCCTCGCACCCGGAGGTGGATGCCTTCTTCGCCCGGATGGGCGGCGCACTGCCCGTCGCGGACGAGCCCGCCTTCAATGTCCTCTCCGCGCTGACCGGCACGCTGACCACTCACTACGCGTATCTCGCGACGCTCGCCTCGTGGGCCGCCGACCACGGCATCGCCCCCGCCGACGCCGACCGCTACGTCCGCGGCCTCTTCCAGGGGGTCGGCCGCTCCCTGGGGGATGGGGCCCGATCCCTGGACCGGCTCGCGGCCGATCACGAGACGCCGAACGGGAACAACGAACGCATCCGCACCACCTGGCTCGACCCGGCCAACGTCGAGGCCCTCACCAAGGCCCTCGACGAACTTCTCGCCGCCCTCGGCCGGCCGGTTGACCGGCCGTAGGCGTGGACTCGGCGGGCGTGGGCACGCGAGCCGGGAGACAGTGGAGAGGTCCCCTCCGAACCGTTGGAGGAACCAACGATGACCCAGCCCTTCCCCGATCCCGTCCCGCCGACCCCCACGCCCGGACCCGGCCCGGGGCCCGACCGGCCCGATCCGGGCCCGATGCCGGACCCGTTCCCGACGCCGGTGCCCGAGCCCACGCCGCGGCCCTCGCCGTCCCCGACGCCGCCGCTGCCGGACCCGGACCCCGACCCGCACCCGCCGGAGCCCGAGCCGTCACCCGCGTAGCCGCGTAGCGGCTACGCCTCGACCTCGGAGCGGTCACCGCCCCACAGCGTGTGGAACGAGCCCTCCCGGTCGACCCGGCGGTACGTGTGCGCGCCGAAGTAGTCCCGCTGGCCCTGCGTGAGTGCGGCCGGCAGGCGCTCGGCGCGCAGCGCGTCGTAGTAGGCGAGCGCGGCGGCGAAGCCCGGCGTGGGCACGCCCTGCGTGGTCGCCGCGACCAGGACGGAGCGCCAGTCGTCCTGCGCCGCGGCGATCTCGTCGGCGAAGCCCTTGTCGGACAGGAGCGAGACCAGGTTCGGCTCGGCCTCGTACGCCGCCGTGATCCGGTCGAGGAACGCGGCGCGGATGATGCAGCCACCGCGCCAGATCCGGGCCACCGCGCCCGAGTCGATGTTCCAGTCGTACTCCTCGCTGCCCGCGGAGATTTCGTGGAAGCCCTGGGTGTACGACACGATCTTCGAGGCGTACAAGGCCTGTTCGACGCGGTCGGCGAACGCGGCGGCCTCCGTCTCGCTCAGCGCCGTGGCCGTGGGGCCCGCCAACTCCCGTGACGCGGTGCGCAGTTCCGCGTGCCCCGACAGGGAGCGCGCGAACACCGCCTCCGCGATGCCGGACACCGGCACGCCCAGGTCGAGCGCGATCTGCACCGTCCAGCGGCCGGTGCCCTTCTGTTCGGCCTGGTCCTGGACGACGTCCACGAAGGGCTTCCCGGTCGCCTCGTCGACGTGCGAGAGGACCTCGGCGGTGATCTCGATCAGGTAGGAGTCGAGCCGGCCCGTGTTCCAGGTGCGGAAGATGTCGGCGATCTGCGCGGGGGAGTACCCGGCCACGTCGCGCAGCAACTGGTAGGCCTCGCCGATGAGTTGCATGTCGGCGTACTCGATGCCGTTGTGCACCATCTTGACGAAGTGGCCCGCCCCGTCGGGTCCCACGTGCGTCACGCAGGGTGCGCCGTCCTTCGCCTTGGCGGAGATCTTCTCCAGCATCGGGCCGAGCGAGGCGTAGGACTCGACGCTGCCGCCGGGCATGATGCTCGGGCCGTGCAGCGCGCCCTCCTCGCCGCCGGAGACGCCCGTGCCGACGAAGTGGATGCCCTGTTCGCGCAGCTCCTTCTCGCGGCGGCGGGTGTCGGCGAAGTGTGCGTTGCCACCGTCGATGATCATGTCGCCGGGCTCCATGAGCGGGGCGAACTCCTTGATCACCGCGTCGGTCGGGTCGCCGGCCTTCACCATGATGACCAGGCGGCGCGGCCGTTCGAGCGCGGCCACGAACTCCTCGGCGGTCTCGGTCGGTACGAAGATGCCCTCCTCGCCGAACTCCTCGACCAGCGCGTGCGTACGGGCCGCCGTGCGGTTGTGGAGGGCGACCGTGTACCCGTTGCGGGCGAAGTTCCGGGCGAGATTGCGCCCCATGACAGCGAGCCCCGTGACACCGATCTGGGCTGTAGTGCTCATGCCTGCCGCTCCTGTATCTGGAAGATGAAGGATTTTGTTCATTGTTGGTCGAAGGACGGGTTACGTTGGCGTCCGCCCCACCGTGGACTCTCTACGAATTTGGAGCCGTGCGTGCCTCATTTCGACCTGTCGCTCGACGCGCTGCGTACCTACCAGCCGGAGTTGACCGCCCCCGACGACTTCGACGCCTTCTGGGAGAAGACCCTCGTCGAGGCCCGGGAGCACGACCTGGACGCACGCTTCGAGCCCGTCGACGTCCCGTACACGGCGGTCGACGTGTTCGACGTTACGTACGCGGGCTTCGGCGGGCATCCCGTGAAGGGCTGGCTGGTCCTCCCGGCGGGCACGAACGAGCCGCTTCCGGCCGTCGTCGAGTACATCGGCTACGGGGGCGGCCGCGGCCTCGCGCACACCCACCTGCGCTGGGCGGCCGCCGGGTTCGCGCACTTCGTCATGGACACCCGCGGGCAGGGCAGCGGCGGCAGCGTCGGCGACACCCCCGACCCGGTCGGCTCCACGCCGTCCCAGCCGGGATTCATGACGAAGGGCATCCAGGACCCGCACGAGTACTACTACCGCCGCGTCTACACGGACGCCGTGCGCGCCGTCGACGCCGCCCGCTCGCACCCGCTGATCGACGCCTCGCGGGTCGCCGTCACCGGCGGCAGCCAGGGCGGCGGCATCACCATCGCCGTGGCGGGGCTCGTGCCCGACCTGCGGGCGGCCGCGCCCGACGTGCCGTTCCTGTGCGACTTCCGGCGCGCGGCCACGCTCACGGAGCGTCACCCGTACCGCGAGATCGCCCTCTACCTCAAGGCGCACATCGGCGAGGACGAGCGCGCGTTCCGGACGCTCTCGTACTTCGACGGCATCAACTTCGCGGCGCGCGCCACGGCGCCGACCCTGTTCTCCGCCGCCCTGGAGGACCTCACCTGCCCGCCGTCCACGGTCTTCGGCGCGTACAACCACTGGGCGGGCACGCAGAAGTCGATGGAGGTGTACGCGTTCAACGACCACGAGGGCGGCGGCCCCTTCCAGCAGGCCGCACAACTTCGGTGGATTCCTGGTCACTTGAGGGACTGAATCCCGCCAAGGTGGCTCAGGGCACTCTTGTCCACCTACGTAGGAGCGGCTAATTTGCCGCTCCTACGTGTGGCTGAGGGGGCATTCATGGCGTTACGCGGCCGGCACCGCCGGTACCAGCCGAGCCGGGTCAACCGGGCATCGCTCACCGTGACCGTGGGCGGGGTGGGCATGGCCATCCCGATCGTCGGCGCGGGCACGGCGCAGGCCGCGGACGCGCACACGTGGAACAAGGTCGCCGCGTGCGAGTCCTCCGGGAACTGGAGCATCAACACCGGCAACGGGTTCTACGGCGGGCTTCAGTTCACCCGCTCCACCTGGGCCGCTTACGGCGGCACCGCCTACGCCGCGCGCGCCGACCTCGCCACGAAGGACCAGCAGATCGCCGTGGCGGAGAAGGTCCTCAAGGGGCAGGGCCCCGGCGCCTGGCCGGTGTGCTCGCAGCGCGCGGGCCTGACGCGGACGGCCGCGACGCCCGACGTGCGGCCGCAGACCACGCCGCAGTCTCGGGCGGGACGCGCCCAGATGTACCGCGTCGTCAACGGGGACAGCCTTTCCGGCATCGCCGCCGAGCGGTCCGTGAAGGGCGGCTGGCGGGCGCTGTACGCGGCGAATCGCGCCACGATCGGGGCCGACCCGGACCTGATCACCCCCGGGCAGCGCCTGGCGATGCCCGGCAAGGCGGGGAAGACGCAGGCGCAACCCGCGAAGAAGGCCCCAAAACCCGTCGCGAAGAAGTCCGACACGGCGAAGGCCACCGCGCACAACGCCGTCGCGCCCGTCGCCGCCTCCCTCGGCACGCCCTACCGGGCCGCCGGTTCCTCCTGGTCGAAGGGGTATCACACGGGTGTCGACTTCGCTGTGGCCACCGGAACCTCCGTGAAGGCCGTCGCCGCCGGAAGCGTCGTCTCGGCCGGCTGGGGCGGCTCGTACGGCTACGAGGTGGTGATCCGGCACGCCGACGGCAAGTACAGCCAGTACGGGCATCTGTCGGCGCTGACGGTCAAGAGCGGCCAGCGGGTGATCGCGGGCCAGCGCATCGCCCGCTCCGGCTCCACGGGCAACAGCACGGGCCCGCATCTGCACTTCGAGGTGCGGACGGGGCCCGGCTTCGGCAGCGACGTGGACCCGCTGGCGTATCTGCGGGCCCGCGGCGTCAGGATCTGAACCCGGCCCGGGAGCAGGTCAGGGGCGGATTCCGGCCCGACAGCAGGCGTCAGGAGCGGATGTCCTCCGCCGTCCCGCCCCGGCACGGCGGCTCCTGCCGGGCCTTGGGCGCACGCGGCGGCAGCGGCACCGAGGCGAGCCCGGCCGGGCTGTCCGGCACCACGGGCGGGATCGCCGGGGGACCCGCGTGCGCGACCACGGAGGCGCCGGCCCGGCGAGCGCGCCCGATGCGCTCCGTCGTCAGCAGGATCAGACCGCCCGCCGCCACGACACCGCAGCCGAGCGCGAGCACCGTGCCGATGGTGCCGTACCGGAACGATTCCCCGAACATGGTGAGGCCGATGGTCGCCGCCACCACGGGGTTCACAACCGTCGCGGTCGCCAGCGGCGCGGCGAGCCCGGCGCCCCGGTAGGAGGCCTGCGACAGCAGCATCCCGGCCACGGCGAGGCCCGCGATGGCCAGGAGCGTGGCGAGCTGTTCCAGCGGCTGCCCGGTCCAGTTCTCGGTCACGGACTTCGTGAACACCGACGCCATGCCGAACGCGCCGCCGGCCGCCACCGCGAGGAGCACCGCGCGCACCACGGGGTGCCGGTGCGCCACACGGGCCGTCGACATGAGGGCCAGCACGCCGCCCACGGTGATCAGGCCGACGAACAGGCGCTGCGTCGCGTCCAGCGACTGCTCGGTCGTGGCCCCGGTCAGCGAGAGCAGCCCCGCGAGGCCGACCGTCGCCATGATCGCGCCGCGCCAGGCCGTCGCCCCGGCCCTGCGGCCCACGAGGAGCGCCGACATCGGCAGCGCGAGCACGATCGTCAGGGCGCCCAGCGGCTGCACGACGCTGAGCGGGCCGAAGGCGAGCGCCGCGACGTGCAGCACCGCGCCCAGACCGTTCAGGCACCCCGCGCCCCACCACGCGGGTCTGCGCAAGGGGGCGTACGCCGCCTTGGGCGACGTCGCGGCCACGCGCTCCTGCACGATCGCCCCGCCCGCGTACGCGACGGCGGAGACGAGCGAGAGCAGCACGGAAAGCACCAGGTCGCTCATGTGGCGCCCCTGGAGGTGCGGCGTGGCGCTCGGTCGCTTCTCATACTCTCCACGATCGCTCTTTTCGGCCCTCCGCGTCGTCCGACTTGAGCACTCATTGAGTCCTACTCCCGTTGGAGTAGGTCGCATCCTGATTCATCCCCAGGGCGGGTGCCGCAGGGCCGCGCGGGGGACTCGGGCACCGGTTGCGGTCCGCGCCCTTCCGTGCGGGCCCCTCCATGGGTGACCATGAGGTGCGCTTTCGAAACAGCGATCCAAAAGCGAGTGTCGCCGACCGACGAATACGGGGGCCGCGCGTGCGTGTGGGACTGCTGACCAGGGAGTACCCGCCGGATGTCTACGGCGGCGCCGGAGTGCACGTCGAGTTCCTGGCGCGCGAGCTGCGCCCCCTCGTCGATCTCGAGGTGCACACGTGGGGTGAGGGAACGGGCGACGGCGTGCGCCGGCACCGGGCCTGGCCCGCGCTCGACGGGGCGAACGACGCGCTGCGCACGCTCTCCGTGGACCTGGCCATCGCCGCGGCCCTCGAAGGCCGCGAGATCGCGCACTCCCACACCTGGTACACCAATCTGGCCGGGCACCTGGCGGCGCTCCACCTCGGCATCCCGCACGTGATGACCGTCCACTCCCTGGAGCCGCTGCGCCCCTGGAAGGCGGAGCAGCTGGGCGGCGGTTACGCGCTGTCGGCATGGGCGGAGCGGACCGCGATCGAGGCCGCCGACGGCGTGATCGCGGTGTCGCACGCGATGCGCAAGGACATCCTCGCCTGCTATCCGGCCCTGGAGCCGAAGAAGGTTCGCGTCGTCCACAACGGCATCGACGTCTCGCTCTACCACGCCGACGCGGGCACGGACGTGCTGCGCCGCTACGACATCGACCCGCAGCGGCCCTACGTCCTCTTCGTCGGCCGCATCACGCGGCAGAAGGGTGTGCCCCATCTGCTGCGCGCCGCGAAGGAGCTGACGAAGGACGTCCAGGTCGTCCTGTGCGCGGGCGCGCCCGACACCCCGGAGATCGGACGTGAATTCCGGGAGCTGGTCGAGGAGTTGAGGGCCTCACGGGACGGGGTGCGCTGGATTCCGTCCATGCTGCCGCGCACCGAGGTCATCCAACTGCTCACGCACGCCTCCGTGTTCGTGTGTCCCTCCGTGTACGAGCCGCTCGGCATCGTCAACCTGGAGGCGATGGCCTGCGGCACGCCGGTGGTCGCCTCGCGGGTCGGCGGCATCCCCGAGGTCGTCGCGGACGGCGAGACGGGGCTGCTCGTCCCGTACGAGGCCGCGGAGCCGGGGGCCTTCGAGGCGGGGCTCGCGGACGCCCTGAACCGGGTCGTCGCCGATCCCGACGCGGCGCGGGAGATGGGCGAGACGGGCCGGGAGCGGGCGGCGGCCGAGTTCGGCTGGGACGCGATCGCCCGGCGCACGGTCGACGTGTACGAGGAGATCCTCAACGGTACGTGAATCACAGGGGGGTTGGGATGCGCGGCGGACCTTCGGTGCTCGGGATCGTACTGGCAGGCGGGGAGGGAAAGCGGCTGATGCCGCTCACGGCGGACCGGGCGAAGCCCGCGGTGACCTTCGGCGGCACCTACCGCCTGGTCGACTTCGCCCTGTCCAATCTCGTCAACGGCGACATCCTGCGCATCTGCGTCCTGACGCAGTACAAGTCGCACTCGCTGGACCGGCACGTCACGACCACCTGGCGGATGTCGAGCCTGCTCGGCAACTACGTCACGCCGGTCCCGGCCCAGCAGCGGCTCGGCCCGCGCTGGTACTCGGGCAGCGCCGACGCGATCCTCCAGTCGCTCAACCTGGTCCACGACGAACAGCCCGACTACATCGCGGTGTTCGGCGCCGACCACGTGTACCGGATGGACCCGCGGCAGATGTTCACGCAGCACATCGAGTCGGGTGCGGGCGTCACGGTGGCGGGCATCAGGGTGCCGCGCGCGGAGGCCTCGTCCTTCGGTGTGATCACCCCGGCCCGCGACGGCACGCGCATCGACGCCTTCCTGGAGAAGCCCACCGACCCGCCGCCGCTGCCCGGCACCCCGAACCAGGTCTTCGCCTCGATGGGCAACTACCTCTTCACCACAAAGGTGCTCGTCGACGCGCTCCAGACGGACGCGGAGGACGCCGACTCGGCGCACGACATGGGCGGTTCCATCGTGCCGATGCTCACCGAGCGCGGCGTCGCCCAGCTCTACGACTTCGACGGCAACCACGTGCCGGGGGAGACGGACCGCGACCACGGCTACTGGCGCGACGTCGGCACCCTCGACGCCTACTACGAGGCCCACATGGACCTCATCTCGGACACCCCGGTCTTCAACCTCGACAACCGGCGCTGGCCGATCTACACGCACCCGGGCCAGCTGCCGCCGGCCAAATTCTGCGCGGGCGGCATCGCGTCCGAGTCCATCGTCAGCCCCGGCTGCGTCATCCGCGGCCAGGTCACCCGCTCCGTGCTCTCACCGGGCGTCGTGGTCGAGGACGGCGCGGTCGTCCAGGGCTCGGTGCTGCACGACAACGTCCGGGTCGGCAGGGGAGCGGTGGTGCGCGGCGCCGTCCTCGACAAGAACGTCGAGGTCCCGGTCGGCGCCACCATCGGCGTCAACCCGAGCCGGGACGCGGAGCTCTACACGGTGTCGAAGGCGGGCGTGATCGCGCTGGGGAAGGGGCAGGCGGTGCACTGAGCGGCGGACGGGGCGGGGAGTGTCGGCGTTCGTGCTGTACTGAGCGCATGGTGGTGCTCCTGCCCGTGCTGCTCACGGTGTTGCTTCTGCTGACGGCCGGCGTGGTGGTGGCGGGCCTGTACGCGAAAGTCCCGGTCTGGATGCTGGCACTGTTCCTGTTGGCGGGGTGGCTGACGGTGCTCGTCGGCGGGTTCCTCTCGCAGCGCGCGCAACCGTCCCTGTTCCCGGAGACCTCGCCCTGTTACGGCGCCGGCACCCCGGTCTCGCACTACTTCCCGCCGGATTCGTTCTGCCGGCACGACGACGGGGAACTGCGGACCGTCAACGGGCCGGTGGGCAAGCTCGTGTTCTGGCTCGCCCTGGGCACGGTCGGCGCCGTGCCGACGGCCGTGGTCGTGCGACGCCGGATGGAGGGCCCTAGGGGGGCCGGCGACGGCGGTTCGCCCTCGAAGCCATTGGCCCAGTAGCGGCCGCGCAGCGACAGGTCGAGGAGCATCCGCGTCGCCTCCTCCGGGGGCATCGGGCGCGGGTTCTCCTCCAGCCACCAGCTCAGTACGGCGAGTTGTTCGCCGACCCAGGCGCGCGCGAGGACGTCGACGCTGATCCGCGTGGTGACGCCCTCGTGCTCGGCGCGGGCCCGGAACACCCCGGCCGTCGCCTCCGCCTGCGCCCGAGTGAACTGGCGCAGGGCCCGGCCGTCGCCCTCGCCGCGCAGGATCATCCGGTAGGCGTCCCGCTCTTCGTCGGCGTGCCGGAAGATCTCCAGGGCCGGCTTGCCCGTGAAGCCCACCTCGGAGGCCTGGACGAGCGGGCGCAGCCGGTCCTGCAACTCGTCGAGCAGGTCGGTCACCACGCGGTCGAGCAGGTCGTCCTTGTCCGTGTAGTGCTTGTAGAAGGTGGCCCGGCCCAGGTCGGCCCGCTCCGTGATGTCCTCCACGGTCACGGTCGCGTAGCCCCGTTCAAGCGACAGCGACACCAGCGCGTCGCGCAACAGGCGTCGGGTGCGGCGTACTCGTCGATCGCCCGCTTCCGGCGGCATGGTCCGGCTCCTCTCGCGTCCCCCGGTCGATGCCGGAAGCGTACACCCGATCATTGACACCCCGAAGGTTTCTAGACACGTTGTCTCCAACTGGTCGCCATGGCGATTTGAGCCGACGAGTGTGGGAGCAGTCCGTTGAACCTGGGCACGTACATCACTCGAAGCAGCACCTTCTGGCCCGAACGCGAGGCCCTGATCTGCGGGGAACGCAGGCTGACCTACGGAGAACTGGAGCGCATCACCAACCGCCTGGCCTCCGCCCTCATCGGGCGCGGCCTCGCACCGGGCCAGGCGGTGGCGACGTACGCGGGCAACTGCGCGCAGGCCGTCGAGACCGAGATGGCGCTCTCCAAGAGCGGCCTCGTGCGGGTGCCGATCAGTCCTCGGCTCTCGGTCGACGAGGTCGCCCACATCCTGGACGACGCCGACGTGCGCGTCCTGTTCGTCGACGGCGAGCGCGTCGAGGAAGGGGGAGAGGGTTCCGTCGCCGTCGAGGCCGACCAGCACGACGCCGCCGTCCTCAACTTCACCTCCGGATCCACCGGCAAGCTGAAGGCCGCCGTGCAGACCCACGGCAACCGGCTCGCCAACATGCGCAAACTGGATGATGAGTTCGGACTCCTCGCCCGCGACCCGCGAGTGCTACCTCGCCGCCGGGCCCATCACGCACGCGCCCGGCATGCCGCTGCTCGCCCTGCTGGCCTCGGGCGCCACCGTCGTCGTCCTGCCGCGCTGGGACGCCGAGTCGTTCCTCGCCGCGCCCTCGCCCTCACCGTCGACTTCGCCCGCACCCGGCAGGTCTTCGGCGCACCAATCGGCGCGCTCCAGTCCGTCCAGCACAAGCTCGCCGACATGGCCACCTCGTACTACGCGGCGCGCAGCATGACCTACGACGCGCTCGCCGACCTGGACGCGGACCGCGAACCGCGCACGGAAGCCTTTATGTGCAAGCTGTTCGTCGCCGAGAACGCTTTTCGGATCGCCGACGAGGCCGTGCAGATCCACGGCAAGGCGGGCCTCGTGCGCGGCGCCGAAGTCGAGGCGGTCTTCCGGAAGTTGCGGATGTTCCGCGTGCTCACCGGGTCCTCCGAGATCCAGAAGAACGGGATCGCCCGGCAGTTGCTGCTGCCCGGCTGACCGGCGCGGCACCACGGCGCCACCGCACCTTCCGCTGTGCTCACCCCCTCAGGAGGTTCCTCCCGCATGTCGCCCGTCACCGCACCGTCGTACCCCGAGCGCGCCCACGAGCTGCACCCCGAACTCGTCGCGCTGCGCCGCGCCCTGCACCGTGAACCCGAACTCGGCCTCCAGCTGCCCCGCACCCAGGAAAGGATCCTCGCCGCCCTCGACGGGCTGCCCCTGGAGATCAGCACCGGCAAGGGTCCTCAGCTCGGTCACCGCCGTCCTGCGCGGGGGCCGACCCGGCGGCGCCGTCCTGCTGCACGCACTCGGCGCGGCCGGCCTCACGAAGCGGGCCCCCGAAGCCGTACGGGCCGTCGCCCTGGGCCGGGACGAACTGTGGGAGGCGGCCAGGGCGTCCACGTTTTCTACTCTGTGAGCCTTGAGCCGTGGACCGGTGACGCGTTGAGCGTCGAGGGGGGAGGGGACCGTGGAGGGCGATCCGCCGTGGTGGACCATCTTCGTGATCTCAGCCGTGGTGACGGTGGTCCTCGGGGCGATCCTGTTGTCCGTGATCGCCGCGGTCGTTCTCGGCGGGGGTTGGCTGAGAAGGAGACACCGCCGCCGGAAGGCCCCTACTTCGGATCGTGGTTGAACAGCGCCCGCGACCAGAAGAACCCGAGCACGGTCAGGCCCAGGCACCAGGCGACCGCCAGCCACCCGTTGTGACCGATCTCCGTGCCGAGCAGCAGCCCGCGCAGCGTCTCGATCAGCGGCGTGAACGGCTGGTACTCGGCGACCGGCTGGAACCAGCCGGGCATCGCGTCGACGGGTACGAAGGCGCTGGAGATGAACGGCAGGACGATCAGCGGCATCGCGTTGTTGCTCGCCGCCTCGGCGTTCGGGCTGGCCAGGCCCATCCCGACGGCCACCCAGCTCAAGGCCACGGCCACCAGCACCGTCAGGCCGAACGCCGCCAGCCACTCCAGGGCGCTCGCGTCCGTCGAGCGGAAGCCGACGGCCACCGCCACGGCTCCGACGACCAGCACCCCGGCGACCGCCTGCAGCACGCTGCCCACGACATGCCCGATCAGTACGGACCCCTGGTGGATCGCCATCGTACGGAAACGCGCCATGATCCCCTCCGTCATGTCCATCGTGACGGAGATCGCGGTCCCGGCCGGAGTAGCGCCGATGGTCATCAGCAGGATGCCCGGCACGAGATAGCCGATGTACGCCGTGCGGTCGGCGGGGCCGCCACCGATCCCCGCGCTCATCACGTCGCCGAAGACGTACACGAAGAGCAGCAGCAGGATGATGGGTGTCAGGAGGATGTTCAGGGTGAGCGACGGATAGCGGCGGGCGTGCAGAAGATTGCGGCGCAGCATCGTGGACGAGTCGCGCACGGCGACCGACAGGGCGGTGCCGCTCATCGAAGGGCCTCCTCGGGCCGGTGGGTCTGCTCGACGCCGCCGGTCAGGGCGAAGAACACGTCGTCGAGGTCGGGGGTGTGCACCGACAGCTCGTCCGCCTCGACGCCCGCCGCGTCCAGCCAGTCGAGCACGGCGCGCAGCTCGGCCTGCGTGCCGTCGCTGGGGATCCGCACCGTCAGCGCCTCGTCGTCCGTGGTGACGTCACGGAGCGCGGCGACGGCGGCCCGGTAGCTCGCAGGGTCGGTGAAGCGCAGCCGCACATGACCGCCCGGCACGAGCCGTTTCAGCTCCTCGGCGGAGCCGGTCGCAGCGATCCGGCCCTCACTCAACACCGCGATCCGGTCGGCCAGTTCATCGGCCTCGTCCAGGTACTGCGTGGTGAGGAAAACAGTGACACCGTCGGCGACGAGATCGCGGATCATGCGCCACATGGTGTGGCGGCTGCGCGGGTCGAGCCCGGTCGTCGGCTCGTCGAGGAAGAGGATGCGCGGGGAGCCGACCAGTGTCATGGCAATGTCGAGGCGGCGCGTCATGCCGCCCGAGTAGGTCGACGCGGGCTTCTTCGCGGCGTCGGTGAGGCCGAAGCGGTCGAGGAGTTCGGCGGCCGCCCGGCGGCCCTCGCGGCGGGGCAGATGGTGCAGGTCCGCCATGAGGTGCATGTTCTCCTCGCCGGTGATCAGGCCGTCGACGGCCGAGAACTGCCCGGTCACGCCGATCGCGGCGCGTACGGCCTGCGGGTCGGTGGCCAGGTCGTGGCCGCCGACGGAGAGCTCGCCCGCGTCGGCGCCGATGAGCGTGGAGAGGATCCGGACGGCGGTGGTCTTGCCCGCGCCGTTCGGCCCGAGCAGCGAGAAGACGGAGCCGGCCGGCACCGCGAGATCGATGCCGTCGAGGACGGTCCTGTCGCCGAAGGCTTTGCGGAGCCCCTTCGCCGCGATGGCGAGGGGCGGGGGCGCCGTTGTCGTGGTGGTCATGCGGCAGAGCGTGCGGCACGGCGCACTCAGCCCGGTTTCACCGTGGTTTCAGCCGGGGCGCCCGCACCTGAAGCCGATGGCTCGTTCCCGCGGTCTTGCCGGACGCCGCCGCCCGTGCTGTGATGCCAACTGCCCGTCCTCGCAACAATGTTCAACGAAGTCCAACGCAATACACCGCAGTTGCACAGACCCGAGCGGCGAGCCGCCACTCTTCCTCGACGCGTCCCAGCACAGGAGGATCCGTGCGCACCAGACGACTCAGAAGTCCCAGAAGCTTCAGCAGTCCCGGAGAACCCCGACCCCTCAGACGTCGCGCCAGGCACCTGTCCCTGCTCCTTGTCGCGGCCCTGGGCCTCAGCGCGCTCGCGGCGGCCCCGTCCGGCGCGGCCGCCACCGCGGACGACGAACCCGTCGTGCCGCACGGCCTGAAGGGCGAGTACTACACCCAGTCCGCCGCGGGCGCCTTCGACTTCGACAAGCTCAAGGCCACCGGCTTCGACCCGCAGATCGACTTCAACAGCCTGGAGTCCCGCCTTTCGTCCGCGACCGGTCAGGCGGACGACGCGAGCGTGCGCTGGACCGGAAAGCTGGTGCCGGAGAAGTCCGGACCGACAACGTTGTCAATGATCGGTGACAACGGCTTCCGGCTCTGGGTCGACAACAAGCTGGTCATCGACCACTGGGTCGACGACTGGGACAAGGAGCAGACCTCCCAGCCCGTCGACCTGACCGCGGGCAAGGCGGTCGACATCAAGGTCGAGTACTTCGAGCACTACGGCGGCTCCAACCTCCATCTGCGCTGGACCGAGCCCGGCGCGCAGAAGAAGGCCATCCCGTCCTCCGCGTTCCGGCTGCCCGACGACTGGAAGTACGACGGCGCCATCGGCACCACCGTGCTCGGCGACGGCCGCACCCTGAAGCTCGACTTCGCGCAGAAGCTGGGCGCCGTCCCCGCGGATGTGGGCGACCACCTGAACGCCGTGATCGGCGGAGCCAAGTGGCCGTTGAGCGGGGTCAAGGCAGACCCGGACGACCCCCGGGCCCTCGTCGTCGGCCTCAAGGAGCCGGTCGTCGGCAACAAGGGCGGCGACGCCTCCGGCCAGGCCGACGTCACCTACGACGGCAAGGGCGGACTGGTCGGCAGCGACGGCACGGCCGTCGGCTCCTTCTGGTCCAGCGGGCCCAACCACTCGACGCACGAGCTGACCACCAAGTGGGGCGACGACGTCACCCCGGCCAACGCCCACCGCGAGTACCCGCGCCCCCAGCTCACCCGCGACAAGTGGCGGAACCTCAACGGAAGTTGGCAGTTCGCCGCCGCCAAGGAGGGCGAGCAGCCGCCGGTCGGCAAGAACCTCGGCGAGAAGATCCTCGTGCCCTACCCGGTCGAGTCCCAGCTTTCCGGCATCGAGCGCCACGAGGACCGCATGTGGTACCGGCGCACCTTCACCGTGCCCGCCGACTGGAAGGTCGGCGACAAGCAGCGGCTGCGGCTCAACTTCGGCGCCGTGGACTGGAAGTCGGAGATCTACGTCAACGGCACGAAGGTCGCCGATCACAAGGGCGGTTACGACAAGTTCAGCGCCGACGTCACCGACGCCCTCAAGCCGGGCCGCACCCAGGAGCTGATCGTCGGCGTCTACGACCCGACCGACGCGGACAACGCCGAGAACCCGCCGATGGGCAAGCAGCGCCTCGACCCCAGCGGCATCTGGTACACCCCGTCCTCCGGCATCTGGCAGACCGTGTGGATGGAGCCGGTCGCCACCGACCACGCCACCGACCTGAAAGTGACGCCGAATGTGAAGACGGGCGAAGTGGCCGTGTCCGCCACGGGAGTTCGTGACGGCGTTCCCGTCACGGCGACGGCGTACGCGGACGGCAAGAAGGTCGCCACCGCCACCGGCACCTCCGGCGGACCGCTCACCCTGAAGATCGCCAAGCCGCACCTGTGGTCGCCCGACGACCCCTTCCTCTACGACCTCAAGGTGAGCGTCGGCGCCGACAAGGTCGGCAGCTACTTCGGGATGCGCTCCATTTCCGTCGAGAAGGTCAACGGCACCCCGCGCACCATGCTCAACGGCAAGCCGACGTTTCTGATGGCCACCCTCGACCAGGGCTTCTGGCCGGACGGACTGCACACCGCGCCCAGTGACGACGCGCTCGCGTACGACCTGAAGATGCACAAGAAGATGGGCTTCAACTCGGTCCGCAAGCACATCAAGGTCGAGCCCGACCGCTGGTTCTACTGGGCCGACAAGCTCGGCCTGATGGTCTGGCAGGACATGCCCGCCATGGAGGCCGGGCGCAACCCCTCCACCGAGGCCCGCGCCGAGTACGAGCGCGAGATGAAGACCATGATCGACCAGCACATCAACCACCCGTCGGTCGTCATGTGGGTCACCTTCAACGAGGGCTGGGGCCAGTACGACGAGGGCCGCATCGCCGAGCAGGCGAAGTCCTGGGACCCGACCCGCCTGATCAACGGCCAGTCCGGCCTCAACCTCGGCCGCGACGGCGGCAAGGGCGACATCATGGACGAGCACGGCTACCCGAGCCCCGCCCTGCCGCCGCAGCCCGACGGCGAACGCGCCCTGGTCGCGGGCGAGTACGGCGGCCTCGGCCTCGCGGTGCCGGGGCACGCCTGGTCGGTCCAGCAGTCCTACGTCGACGTGGACCCGGCGACGTACACGGACGACTACCTCAAGAAGCTGGACGAGGTGCACAAGCTGGCCTGCAAGGGTGGCAACGGCGCCGTCTACACGCAGATCTCCGACGTCGAGGGCGAGCTGAACGGCCTGCTCACCTACGACCGCCGCGTCGTCAAGCCGGACGTGAAGCGGGTGTCCGACGCCCAGCGGGCGCTGATCCACGACGCGTCGCAGGACACCGTGGCGAACTGCTCCTGATCCCGTACGCCCCCGGGGCGGGCCCGTATCCACGGGCCCGCCCCTCTTTCGTAGGAGGCAGCTCATGACTGTGACTCGACGCGGGGTGCTGCAGGCCGCGACGGTGGCCTGTGCGGCCACCGCGTGGGGCGGCGCGGCGGCCGCGACGGCGCGGGCGGACGCGTCAGGACCGTCCGCCGACGCGTTCACGCGCCTGCCCGTCGGCAGTGTCACCGCCGATGGATGGCTCGCCGGCCAACTGCGGCTGCAACTGGCCGGACTGTGCGGACGCTACGAGGAGGCGTCGCACTTCCTGGACATGGACAGCTGCGGCTGGATCCACCCGGAGCTCGACGGCTGGGAAGAAGTCCCTTACTGGCTGCGGGGATTCGTGCCCCTCGCGATCGCCACCCGCGACACCGACGCGCTCGCCACGTGCAGACGCTGGATCGAACCCATCCTCGCCACGCAGCAGTCCGACGGGTTCTTCGGCCCGCGCGCTCTGCGGACCTCGCTCAACGGCGGCCCGGACTTCTGGCCGTTCCTGCCGCTGCTCATGGCCCTGCGCACCTGGCAGGAGTACACGCACGACGAACGCATCGTGCCGTTCCTGACCCGCTTCATGACCTACATGGCGGCCCAGGGCAAGGGCGCCTTCGACAGCAGCTGGGTCTCCGTGCGCTGGGGCGACGGCATCGACACCGCGCGCTGGCTGTACGAGCGCACCGGCGACGCCTTCCTCGCGGACCTCGTCGACAAGATGCACCGCTACGGCGCCGACTGGACGGGCAAGCTCCCCACCCCGCACAACGTCAACGTCGCCCAGGGCTTCCGCGAACCCGCCCAGTACGCCCAGTGGGCCACCCAAGGGGCCGCGGACCTGCGCCGCGCCACCTACCGCACGTACGAACAAGTGCTCAAGGAATACGGCCAGTTCCCCGGCGGCGGCATGGCGGGGGACGAGAACGCCCGGCCCGGTTTCGGCGATCCGCGTCAGGGGTTCGAGACCTGCGGCAGCGTCGAGTTCATGGCCAGCCACGAGCTACTCACCCGGATCACCGGCGATCCCGTGTGGGCGGACCGCTGCGAGGACCTCGCCTTCAACATGCTCCCGGCCGCCCTGGACCCGACCGGCAAGGGGATCCACTACATCACCAGCGCCAACGGCATCGACCTCGACAACTCCCCCAAGAGCAACGGGCAGTTCCAGAACGGCTTCGCCATGCAGTCCTACCAACCTGGCGTCGACCAGTACCGCTGCTGCCCGCACAACTACGGCATGGGCTGGCCCTACTTCACCGAGGAGCTGTGGCTCGCGGGGCCCGGCGGCGGACTCGTGGCCGCGATGTACGCGCCGTGCGAGGTGCGCACCGAGGTGGGCGACGGGGTCGAGGTCACGGTGCGGGAGGAGACGGACTACCCGTTCGACGAGACGGTGACCCTGCGGATCGGCGTGGAGCGCGCGGTGGAGTTCCCGCTGCGACTGCGCGTTCCGGGCTGGTGCGAGGCGCCGCGTCTCACGGTCAACGGCCGTGCGGTGAAGGCCGACAAGGGGCCCTCGTTCGCGGAGATCCGGCGCACCTGGCGGGACGGCGACGAGGTGCGACTACGCCTGCCGCAACGGACGTCGCTGCGCACCTGGAGCGGCAACCACGACAGCGTCAGCGTCGACCACGGCCCGCTCACCTACTCGCTGCGGATCGGCGAGCGGTATGTGCGCACGGCCGGGGACGACACGTTCCCCGAGTACGACGTGCACGCCACCACCCCCTGGAACTACGGCCTCGTGCCCGGCAGTTCGGCCACCGTGCACCGCAAGGAGGGGCCTCTCGCGGACAATCCGTTCACCCTGGACGGCACGCCCGTCACGCTCACCGCGCGCGCCCGCCGCATCCCCGAGTGGATCGCCGACGAAGAACACGTCGTCGCACCCTTGCAATCGAGCCCCGCACGCAGCCGCGCGGCGGTGGAGGACGTGACCCTGGTGCCGATGGGGGCCGCCCGGCTGCGGATCACCGCGTTCCCGACGGCGGCCCCGAACGGAAAGCCGTGGACACCTGAAGCACGCCACCACCGTGTGCTGAACCGGTACAGCGGCAAGGTCCTCGCCGTGGACGGGACGTCCACGGACAACGACGCGCGGGTCGTGCAGTTCCGCAACACCGGCACCGGCGATCACGCGTGGCAGCTCCTCCCGGCAGGCGGCGGCGCGCTGCGCATCCGCAACGGCCAGAGCGGCAAGTACCTGGCCGTGAAGGGGAGTTCCACGGCGGACAGCGCCCTGGTCGTGCAGTACGAGGACGACGGCAACGGCCGGCAGGACCTGCTGTGGGAGCGGGTCGAGAAGGGCGACGGCTGGTTCCTGCTGCGCAACCGGCACAGCGGCAAGGTGCTCGGCGTCGACGGCATGTCCACCGCCGACAGCGCCCAGGTCGTGCAGTTCGCCGACAACGGGACGGAGGACCATCTGTGGCGCCTCGAGTCTTGACGGGCCGTTGGGGCGCGCGAAGAATGACCAGCCATGCTGACAACGTTGTCGAGGAGTGCATGATGAGAAGGCGCAGAAGACCCGTCCACCGCACGTTGGGGGTGCTCGCCGGGGCAGTCGCGCTGCTCGGCGCCGGACTCGCGGCGCCCGCCACGGCCTCGGCCGGCGCTGAGGACGGCCGGCTCACCGACCTCGTCAACCCGTTCATCGGGACCGAGAACGAGGGCAACACCTACCCGGGCGCCGCCGTGCCGTTCGGGATGGTGCAGTTCTCGCCCGACACCGGGCACAACACCGGCTACGACTACTCGGAGAACCACATCCGCGGGTTTTCCACCGTCCATCTGTCGGGCGTGGGCTGCGGGTTGGGCGGCGATCTGCCCGTGCTGCCCACCGTGGGCGACATCGGGAGCACGGACTACGCGAAGTATGCCGCCGAGTTCAGCCACGACGACGAGAAGGCCTCGCCCGGCTACTACAAGGTGGGCCTGAAGTCCGGCGTCGACGCCGAGTTGAGCGCCACCAAGCGGACCGGCGTGCAGAAGTACACGTTCCCGGCCACCGACAAGGCCAACGTGATGATCAACGCGGGCCAGTCGCTGCACAAGACCGTGCACACCAAGGTCGACGTCCTCGACAGCCGGACCGTGCGCACCGCCATCACCGGCAGCGGCTTCTGCCAGGACACCAAGCAGTACACGCTCTACACGATCACCAGGTTCGACCGGCCGTTCAAGGCGAGCGGCACCTGGAAGGGCGACACCGTCACCGCGGGCTCGAAGTCCTCGGCCGCCGACGCCGAGCGCAACGGCGCGTACGTGCGCTTCGACACCAGCAAGGACCGCACCGTCGAGGCGACCACCGCGATCTCGTACGTCGACGCGCACGGCGCCTCGCTCAACCTCGCCAAGGAGGGTGGCCGTTCCTTCGACTCCGTGCGCGGCGCGGCGCGATCCGCTTGGGAGGACCGGCTCGGCGACGTCAAGGCGCAGGGCGGCAGCGAGACGCTGCGCCGGACCTTCTACTCCTCGCTGTACCGCTCGTTCCTCGCGCCGAACATCGGCAGCGACGTGGACGGCCGCTACACCGGCTGGGACCAGAGGATCCACCGCGCCGACGGGTTCACGTACTACCAGAACTGGTCCCTGTGGGACACCTATCGCACCCAGGCGCAGCTGCTCTCGCTGCTCGCCCCGCGCGAGTCGCGGGACATGGCGTTGTCGGTGATCCGGATCGACAAGGACAGCGGCTGGCTGCCCAAGTGGGGCTACGGCACGGTCGAGACGAACATCATGACCGGCGACCCGGTCACCCCGTTCCTCACCAACGCCTACCAGCAGGGCCTGCTCAAGGGACACGAGGAGGACGCCTACCGGGCCCTGAAGAAGAACGCCGACGGCGTGCCACCGGCCGACTCCGCGCCGGTGGGCCGTGAGGCCAACAAGGAGTACCTGGCCGACGGGTTCGCGCCGTACATCAAGGACCGCCAGCACGTGAAGCCCGGCGACTCCGATTACGACCACGGGGCCTCGGCCACCCTGGAGTACGCCCTGTCCGACGCCATGCTCGGCCAGATGGCGAAGGAGCTCGGCCACAAGGACGATGCGAAGCGCTACGCCGAGCGGGCGCAGAACTACCGGAAGATCTTCGACGGTTCGACCGGATTCTTCCGTGCGCGCGACGCGTCCGGCGGCTTCACCGGGCCCGCCGACCCCGCCAAGAGCGATGGCTTCCACGAGGGCACGTCCTGGCAGTACCAGTGGCTCGTGCCGCAGGACCTGCCCGGCATGGTCGGCCTGATCGGCGGCAAGGAGGCCGCGAACAAGCGGCTCGACTCGTTCTTCGCGTACGAGGAGCTGGTCAAGGACCCGGCCAAGACCGCCCGCGAGGTGTGGGTCAACGGCCCGTACGACTACTACAACGCGGACAAGTACAACCCGCAGAACGAGCCCGACCTGATCGCGCCCTACACGTATCTGTCGACCGGGCAGCCGTGGAAGACCACCGACGTGGTGCACGCCGCGCTGACCCTGTTCACCGACACGCCGACCGGCATGACCGGCAATGACGACCTGGGCACGATGTCCGCCTGGAACGTCCTGTCGTCGATCGGGATCTTCCCGGTGCAGCCCGGAACGGACACGTGGAGCCTGTCGACGCCCGTCTTCGAGCGGGTCGACGTCACGCTCGACCGGCGCTACTACCCGAAGGGCGCGCTGACCGTCCGGGCACCCGGCACCTCGCAGGACGACCGGTATATCCAGTCGGCGCGGACCGACGGAGCCGCGTACGACAAGACGTATCTGACGACGGACGATCTGCGGGGCCTGCGGAACCTGTCCTTCACCGTCGGCGGCGAGCCGTCGGCGTGGGGGACCGGTGCCGACGCGGCGCCGCCGGCCCTCAAGTGAGGTGAAAGTGACGTAATCGACACGCCACTTGAGTCGTCTGCTGTGCCACATGGGACCCGCCTCTCCCAGAGGGGCGGGTCTTCATCAGTTGTTAACGCAGCGTGCAGTGATCGTACTTGACCGTAATCGACTGCGGGCGGTTGACTGCCCTCTCCCGTTGTCGACGCGAGAGCCCTCCATGACCTCTCTGAGTTCGGACTTGCTCGCTCCACTCGACCTGACCTTCTGGAACATCGAGACCCCCGAACACCCCATGCACCTGGGGGCGCTGGGCGTCTTCGAGGCCGAAGGGCCCGGCGCCGCCCAGCACGCCTTCGAGTTGCTCGCCGCCCGCGCCGCGGGCGTGCCGGGCCTGCGGATGCGGATCGCCGGCGTGCTCGTGCCGGTCGGCGGCGCGGCCCGCGTGCCCGCCGCCGACTTCGACCCGCTCGACCACGTGTGGCTGGCCGGGCCCGTGGATGACTTCCACGCCGCCGCGGGCGCGCTCATGGAGCACCCGCTCGACCGCGGCCGCCCGCCGTGGGAGGCGCATGTGCTGCCGGCCGCCGACGGTGCGTCGTTCGCCGTGCTCTTCAAGTTCCACCACGCCTTGGCCGACGGGTTGCGCGCCCTGACCCTCGCCGCCGGCGTCATGGACCCCATGGAGCTGCCCGCCGGGCGCGCCCCGAAGGACGTGCCCGCCCCGCGCCGCGGACTGCGCCTGCCGTTCCCCGGTATGCGCGAGATCACGCTCGGTGACCTCGATCCGCGCCGCTACGCCGACCATGTGCGGGAGCTGACGGCCGGCGCCACGCAGGCCGTGTCCATCGGCGCGTCCGTCGCCCGTGCCACCTGGGGCGTCCGCACGTCGCCCGCGCTCACCTCGAAGGCCACCGGCACCCGGAGCACCGCCGGGATCGTGCTCGACCTCGACGACGTGCACCGCATCCGCAAGACGGTGGGCGGCACCGTGAACGACGTACTGATCGCCGTGGTCGCCGGGGCCGTGCGCCGCTGGCTCGACGAGCGCGGCGACGGCAGCGCGGGCGTCGAGCCCCGCGCCCTCGTCCCGGTCTCCCGCCGCAGGCCCCGCACCGCGCACCCGCAGGGCAACCGGCTCTCCGGCTACCTGGTCCGCCTCCCCGTCGCCGAAGCCGACCCCGTGGAGCGGCTGCGCGCCGTCCGCGCGTCCATGGACCGACACAAGGACGCCGGGCCCTCGCGCGGCGCCGGCGCCGTCGCCCTGCTCGCCGACCACGTGCCGCCGATCGGCCTCCGGCTCGGCGGCGGCCTCGTCGGCCAGAACGCCCGCCTCCTGTTCGACCTGCTGGTCACGAGCGTGCCGCTGCCGAGCCTCGGCCTGAAACTCGGCGGCTGCCCGCTCACCGAGGTCTTCCCGCTGGCGCCGCTGGCCCAGGGACAGTCCCTGGCCGTGGCGGTGTCGACGTACCGCGGCCGCGTCCACTACGGGCTCGTCGCGGACGCGGCCGCAGTGCCGGATCTCGACGTGCTGGCACGGGCGGTACGGGAGGAGGTCGCCGAACTCGCCGCGGTCTGCGAGGCGCGGGTGTGAGGCATGCGGCCAGGGCGGAGTGACGGCCGTCATTTGGCCGCCCCCGATCCCGCCAGTATCCTCCGGATCTGGCGGGATCAACCGAGTGACCTGTAAGGTGCCGCCTTTTGGCAGCCGCGCGGCCCTGATGGATTCCTCGCGGCACGAGCGACACGAGGAACAGCAGCGGCGATGACCGTGACAGAGGACAACAAGCCCGCCGACGGCACGGGGGCCGGCGAGAACGGCGACGTCGTCTACGGCCCCGGCATCGACCCCGAGCGGCTCGCCGTCTGCCTCAGCGTGCTGGAGGAGCTCGACGAGATCGACGTCGACCACCCCGACGCGATCACCGTCCGCAGGGCCACCGCCGGCATCTACCGGACCGTGAAGCAGCGCCGCCGCCAGGAGCGCCGCGCCGCCAAGACCGCCCACGACAAGGCGGTCACCGAGGCGACGGCGACTGGCTCCGCGCAGCGCATCGACGACGAGACCGAGGGCATCCTGCCGTCCTCGCAGACCGAGGAGGGGCGGCTCGCCGGGATACTCCAGCGCCCCCGCTCCTGCTACACCTGCAAGACCCGGTACGTGGAAGTCGACTACTTCTACCACCAGCTCTGTCCCGACTGCGCCCGCCTGAACCGGACCAAGCGCGACGCCCGCGCCGACCTCTCGGGCAAGCGCGCGCTGCTCACCGGCGGCCGCGCCAAGATCGGCATGTACATCGCGCTGCGCCTGCTTCGTGACGGCGCGCACACCACGATCACCACCCGGTTCCCCAAGGACGCCATCCGCCGCTTCAAGGCGATGGAGGACTCGGCGGACTGGATCCACCGCCTGGAGGTCGTCGGCATCGACCTGCGCGACCCGGGCCAGGCCGTCGCCCTCGCCAAGCAGGTGTCCGCCGCGGGCCCGCTCGACATCCTCATCAACAACGCGACGCAGACCGTGCGTCGCCTGCCCTCCGCCTACGCCGCGCTCGTCGACGGCGAGAGCGCGCCGCTGCCCGCGGGCGAGCTGCCGCCGCACACCGTCATCGGCGCGTTCAACTCCGGCTCCGTCGACGGCATCCAGGCGCTGCCGCTGGGCACCAGCGGCAGCGACGCCCAGAAGGTCGCCGACCTCGCGCTCGTCGCGGGCAACGCGAGCGTCGAGCGGCACCTCGACGGCTCCGCGATCGACGCGGGCGGCCTCGTCCCCGACGTCGTCGAGTCCAACACCTGGGTGCAGACCATCGACCAGATCTCCCCGGTCGAGCTCCTCGAGACCCAGCTGTGCAACTACACGTCGCCGTTCATCCTGATCAGCGCGCTGCGCCCGGCCATGTCCGACGCCGCGAAGAAGGCGGAGAGCGGCCGCGCGTACGTCGTGAACGTCTCGGCGATGGAGGGCGTCTTCGGCCGCGGCTACAAGGGCGCGGGCCACCCGAACACCAACGCTGCCAAGGCCGCGATGAACATGGTGACCCGCACCAGCGCCCAGGAGATGTTCCAGGCCGACGGCATCCTCATGACCTCCGTCGACACCGGCTGGATCACGGACGAGCGCCCGCACTACGACAAGCTGCGCCTGGCCGAGGAGGGCTTCCACGCCCCGCTCGACCTGGTCGACGGCGCGGCCCGCGTCTATGACCCCGTCGTGCGCGGCGAGTCCGGCGACGACGTGTACGGCGTCTTCCTGAAGGACTACGAGTCCGGCAAGTGGTGACGCAGCTGTCGGTGGACGGCGTTGTTCGCGGCGCCGCCCGCTGAGGCGGCGCGCACCCGCGTGCCGCCGTCCACCAGCAGGTCCGCGCCGGTGATCCAGGACGCCTCGTCCGACACCAGCCAGCGCACCGCGCGGGCCACGTCCTGCGGCTCCCCGATCCGCCCGGCCGGGAGACCCGCCGCCACCGACTGCTCGGCCCGCTCCCACACGAAGCGGGCCATCTCGGTGCGCACCAGGCCGGGGGAGACGGAGTTGACCCGTACCAACGGGCCCATCTCGCCCGCCAGTTGAGCGGTGAGGTGCAGCAGCGCCGCCTTGCTGGTGCCGTACGCGCCGACGTTCGGGCCGACATGGCCCGCGCCCTCCGTGCACACATTGACGACGGCGCCGCCGTGCTCGCCCATCCACGCCCGCCACGCACACTGCACAAGACGCAGCGGCGCCTCCACGTTGACCGTGAACGCCGTGCGCCAGGTGTCCGGATCGGCGTCCATGAGCGGCCCGTACGGCTGGTTGGTCGCGGCGTTGTTCACGACGACGTCGACCCGCCCGAACTCCGCCATCGTCCGTTCTGTCACCTCCCACAGGTGCGCCGGATCGGCGACGGAGCCGGGCACACCCACCGCCCTCGCGCCGCGCGCCCGCAGCGCCGCGACGGTCTCCCGCACCCCGTTCGGATCACGCGCCGTCACGCACAACAGGGCTCCGCGGTCGGCGAGTTCCTCCGCGATCGCGCGGCCGATGCCGCGCGAGGCACCGGTCACGACGGCCGCCCTGCCGTCGAGCACCTGTGGGTGATCCGTGGATCGCGAGGTCATGCGCGTACGGTCTCACGGGTGACCATTGGCTGACGATGTGTCAGCTGTGCACGGTTCGTGGGTTGTTGGTGGAGGCCGGGCTAGGGCCTGTCGTTTGGATCAGGCCGGGCTCGCGGGGCCTGGCACGCACGCTCGCGGCGTTGTCGTCGGTCGACGACGCTCCGCGTCGCCT
>NZ_JBITCS010000046.1:0-56908 GCF_044453445.1 Streptomyces sp. NPDC051684
GGGGGGGGGGGGGGGGGGGGGGGGGGGGGGGGGGGGGGGGGGGGGTTGGTTGTGGCCCCCCCCCCCCCCCCCCCGCCCCAAACCACACGACAAGCCCTAGACCGCCGGCTCCGCCACGCCCACGAGGTAGTTCCGCGCCGCTGGCCGCACCTGCGCCGCCCAGCCGAGCGAGGCCAGGTCCCCGGTCAGCGCCTCGGCCTCGTGGAAGACCTTCACGATCCGGTACCGGCTGCCGTCGTCGAGCTCGCGCACCGCCGCCGGGGACGCCTCGCCCGTCAGCACCTCCTCGTCCGCGGCCATGGACGGACCGTCGTCGACGAAGACGACCTTGCCGCCCGGCGCGAGAGAGGCGGCGACGGTGTTCCAGAACCCGGGCATCCGGGCCGGCGGCACGTGCGACAGCCAGAAACCGAAGAAGACGGTGTCGTAGCGCCGCGAGGGCCGCCAGTCGAACAGATCGGCCTGCTCGAAGCGGACGTTGGGCGCGACGACGCGCTCGCGCGCGATCGCGAGCACTTCTTCCGACGCGTCGACGGCCGTCACGGTCGCGGCCCTCGGCGCCAACACCGCGGTCCACTGCCCCGTCCCGCAGGCCAGCTCCAGCACGTCCCCGCCGACGGGCCACTCCTCGCTGGCCCGCAACAACTCCCGCAGGTCCGCCCGTTCCGCATAGGGCCGGTCGTACTGGGGCGCCCGTGCCCGGTAGTAGGCGAGCTGTTCCGTCTCCAAGGCGTCATCGAGGCTCATCCCCCGACCGTAACGGCCAAAGATCACCCTCGTCAGGCATTCAAACATCAAGTCGGCCCGGCACCCATCAAGTCGGCCCGGCACCCATCAAGTCGGCCCGGCACCCATCAAGTCGGCCCGGCACCCATCAAGTCGGCCCGGCACCCACCAAGCCCGTCCGGCGATTGAGGACAAAAAAGAACGAGGCCCGGGGACACCGCCCCGGACCCCGACCCCCAACCGCTCAGCCGCCGGAGGCAACCGGCTGGGGCGTGATCCCCAGTGCCGTCGTGTACTTCGCGAGCGCGAGCTTGCCCATCGCCGGGTACGCCCCCAGCGGCTCCGCTACGGCGCACCCCGCGTCCTTGGCGGCAGCCTCGAGCACGGCCGGGTCGAGCTCGGGCCCGACGAGATACGGCGCGAGCGCCAGCTGCTGCGAACCGGAACCGCGCAGCTGCTCGGCGGTGGCGGCGACCGCCCCCTCCTCGTCGAGCGCGGCGGCCATCACCGGCACGGCGAGCCGCGCGGCGAGCAGCATGCCGGTGATCCCGGCGGCCTGTACCGCCTCCTCGCCGCCTATGGAGGCGAGGATGATCCCGTCCGCGGCCGTGGTCACGGCGAACAGGCGTGCGCGGTCGGCGCGGGCCAGGCCGGCCTCCGAGAGCCGCACGTGCAGCGCCTCGGCGAGCAGCGGGTGCGGGCCGAGCACATCGGTCAGCTCCGCGGCGACCCGGCTCTCGGCGATGGCCTGCCGGATCTGCCGCAGCTGGGCGTTGTCCGGGCCCGCGAGCAGCGGCACGACGACCCCGACGGGTCCGGCCGGCTCCTGCGCCTCGACACCGGCCGCGAGCGCCTGCTCGTAGCGGGCGGTGCGCTCCTTCGCGGCGTGCGCGAGCACGGACGCCAGCGAGGGGAACTCCGCGGAGATCGGGAAGTCGGTGAGCTCACCCTCCACGAAGCCGACCCGTGCGTCCAGGCCGGGCAGCTCGGAACGGGCGATGCTCACCACCTCGTCGGCGAGCATGCGCGTGGCGGCGCTGGGAGTGCCGGGCACCGCGAGCACAAGAGACGGCGCGCCCTCGGGGGCGGCCACGGGTTCCGGACGACGGTGGCGTCCGGGCTGGCGGGGTCGCGGCATTCGTACGGGCAGGCCGGATGCGGGCCCAGTGGGGGTGCTCATGGCGCCGCATGCTACTGGCTCGACCGGCTTCGTTGTTCGGTCAGGGTGCAGGTGAGCGGTTTCCGTCCGAGATTGTCCTTTCAGTTACGAATCCTGTAAGTGTCCTGGTCCGGACGGGTGTGCGGCGGATTCGAAGTGAATTACGGCACATGCAGCAGGCGGTGGTCGCGCGGCAGCCGGAGCCCCTCCGTCGCGAGCGCGGAGGCGATCACGAGAGCGCCGTGCAGGGGGTCGCCGGTGGCGGTCACGACCGTGGCCCGCGGAAGCTGTGTGGTCAGCTCCTCGCGCAGCGGTCCGAGCAGCGGCTCGCCCGTCTTGAAGAGGCCACCGGTCAGGGCGACCTCGCCGCCGTCGGCCGGGCAGACCGCCGCGGCCGCCTCCGCGATGTGGCCGGCCGCCCGGCGCAGGATGCCGGCGGCCACGGGGTCGTCGGCGGCGCAGCGCGCCACGTCGGGGGCGAAGGAGGCGAGCGCGGCCGGGCGGTCGGTGCGCGGATAGATCAGGCCCGGCAGCTCGACGGCGGGCCCGAAGCGTTCCTCCGCGAGCGCGAGCAGCGCCTTGCTGCCGCCGCGCCGCCCGTCGAAGGCGCGCATCGCGGCGTCGAGCCCGGCCTGCCCGATCCACGAGCCGCCACCGCAGTCGCCGAGCAGATGCCCCCACCCGTCGGCCCGCAGCCAGCTCGCGAGGTCGGTGCCGAGGGAGATCATCCCGGTGCCCGCGGCGACGACCGCGCCGCGCCGCTGCCCGAGCGCACCCGCGTACGCGGTGACGCCGTCGGCGGCCAACGCGAGCCGCTCGACGCCCAGTTCACGCGCGAGCGCCCCCGGCAGCTCGGCCCGCAGCCCGTCGCCGAGCGTCGCCATCCCCGCCGCACCCAACGCGACGCCGGACAGCGTGACTTCCCCGGCGCGGTCGATCAACTCGCGGGCCATGGGCACCAGTTGCTCCACCATGTGCCCGGGGTCGATGCCGGAGCCGGACGTACGCACAGGGGCGGGCGAAGCGGTCGTCAGCGCGCGCTCGATGCCGCCGACGGGCGCGAGAGCGACACGGAGCCCCGAGCCGCCCGAGTCCACCCCGAGCACCCAGTCGGCCGACGTACGGGTCACGGCAGCCGCCAGTCGACGGGCTGCGCGCCCTGGCGTTCGAGCAGGTCGTTGGCCCGGCTGAACGGGCGGGAGCCGAAGAAGCCGCGGTCCGCCGACATGGGCGACGGATGCGGGGACTCGACCGCCGGGTAGTCGCTGAGCAGCGGCCGCAGATTGCGCGCGTCACGGCCCCACAGGATCGACACCAGCGGCGTTCCGCGTGCGGCGAGGGCGCGGATCGCCTGCTCGGTGACCTGCTCCCAGCCCTTGTCGCGGTGCGAGGCGGGACGGCGCGGGGCCACCGTGAGCGACCTGTTGAGGAGCAGTACACCCTGCTGCGCCCACGGCGTCAGATCCCCGTTGGAGGGCTCCGGCACGCCCAGGTCCGCGTTCATCTCGCGATAGATGTTGATGAGGCTGGGCGGTAGGGGGCGTACGTCCGGGGCCACCGAGAACGACAAGCCGACAGCGTGCCCTGGCGTGGGATACGGATCCTGCCCGACGATCAGCACCCGCACGTCGTCGAACGGCTGCTGGAAGGCGCGCAGTACGTTGGCGCCCGCCGGGAGGTAGGTGCGTCCGGCGCCGATCTCCGCGCGGAGGAATTCCCCCATCGCGGAGACCTGCCCGGCCACGGGCTCGAGGGCCTTCGCCCAGCCCGCTTCGACGATTTCATGCAGAGGTCGTGGTGCCACGGGCGTCACCCTACTGCCGCACCGGCACCCCGCCTCAACCGGCCGCCGTCAACCTCCCGTCGTGGTAAGGGCGGTGCGCAGCGCCCATGGGGTCGCCGCCGCCCACGCCTGCGGGGAGCAGGAGTGCGGGTAGGGGACGATCGCCACGATCCGCGCCACGGGCGACTCCCGCCGCTGGCTGGAGCTGACCTGCGAACACGAGAACGGCGCGGTGAGCCAGGCGTCACTCTCCGGCACCGTCTCCCGCGATCGCGCCCTCACCCGCGTCGAACTCTTCGGCCCGGACCCGGAACTCGTCTACGACACGGCCGAGATCGACCACGAGGAGTGCTGGCCGATCCTGCGACGCGAGTTCGCGAAGTCGGTCCGAACGGGCCGACCCGGCGAACTGGACGCGCATCGGGGGCTGCACCTGCAACGCCTGCTGGAGCAGGCAGATCAAGCCGGACCGGGCAATTCAAGCCCCTCCGGCGATTGCGGAGCGGGGTCCGGGGCAGAGCCCCGAAACCGCAACCCCGCCGCCCGCGGAGGAACGCCGACGTCACCCGACCAACGCCGCCCGCACACACAACACATCCGGCAAATGCGACGCCACCTGCTCCCACGTGTCGCCGTCGTCGGCCGAGGCGAACACCTCGCCATTGCGGTTGCCGAAGTAGACGCCCGCCGGGTCGTTGTCGTCCGTGCACAGGGCGTCGCGCAGGACCGTGCCGTAGTGGTCCTCCGCGGGGAGGCCGTGGGTGAGGGGTTCCCAGGTCGTGCCGGCGTCCTGGGTGCGATAGACGCGGCAGCGGTGGTCGGCCGGGACGCGGTCGATGTCCGCCGTGATGGGGAAGATGTACGCCGTGTCGCCGCGGTGCGGGTGCGCGGCCGCGGCGAAGCCGAAGGTCGAGGGGAGGCCCTCGCCGATGTCGAGCCACTTTCCGCCGCCGTCGTCGCTGCGGTACACGCCCCAGTGGTTTTGAAGGTAGAGGCGGTCCGGGTCGGCGGAGTCCCGCGTCACCTTGTGCACGCACTGGCCGAACTCGGGGTTCGGGTCGGGAAGGAAGACCGCCGCCACTCCGTTGTTCGCCGGTGCCCAGCTCTCCCCGGCGTCCGTCGTGCGGAAGACGCCTGCCGTGGAGACGGCGACCGTCACCGCCCGCGGGTCACGCTCGTCCGTCAGGATCGTGTGCAGGCCCTCTCCGCCGCCGCCCGGCACCCACTGCGACCGCGTGGGGTGCTCCCACAGCGGGCGGCACAGCTCGAAGGTCTCGCCGCGGTCCTCCGAGCGGTACAGCGCCGCCGGTTCCGTGCCCGCGTACACCACGTCCGGCTCCGAGGCGGAGGGGTGCAGCTGCCAGACCCGCTCCAGGGAAGTGCCCGTGAAGTCGGGGAACTTGACCGCGGGTTTGGGCGGCTCGGTCCAGGTGCGGCCCAGGTCGTCCGAGTGGAAGACGGACGGGCCGAAGTGCGCGCTGTCGCCGCCCGCGAGGAGTCGTGGCCGCTCCCCGCGGGTGTCGATGGCGACCGAGTACACCGCCTGTGCGTTGAAGTACGGGCTCTCGTCGAACTCGAACGAAGCCGAGCCGGCCCCCGAGCCGCCCACGCGCTTGCGGCCCAGAAAAAGGCCCTTGCGGGTGCCTACCGCCAGTAGTACGCCAGTCATGCCGACCCTCCGAAACGTCGTTGTCTCCAGGTATCGGCCAGTCTGCACCTCGGCACTGACAATGGCCCCCGCACGACGTATCGGTGCAGGTCAGGCCGGTGTCGGAACCGCCAGCGGGAAGTGGCACGCCACCCGGTGACCCGCCGAGTCCGGCGTCGACACCGGCGGCTCCGTCGTCGCGCAGACGTCCTGCGCGATCGGGCACCGCGTGCGGAACCGGCAGCCCGACGGGGGCTGCGCCGCCGACGGCGTCTCGCCCGTCAGCGGAGCTCCCGCGGCGTCCGCCTCCGGATCCGGCACGTTCACCGTGTCGAGCAGGCCCCGCGTGTACGGATGCAGGGGGCGCGCGTACACCTGCTCCGCCGGACCCACCTCCACCAGCTTGCCCAGGTACATCACGCCGACCGTGTCCGCGAGGTAGCGGACCACCGCCAGGTCGTGCGAGATGAACAGGTAGGTGAGGCCGCGTTCGCGCTGCAGCTCCCGCATCAGGTTCAGGATCTGCGCCTGCACCGACACGTCGAGCGCCGACACCGGCTCGTCCGCCACCACCAGGTCGGGCGAGAGCGTCAACGCTCGTGCGAGGCCCAGGCGTTGGCGCTGGCCGCCGGAGAACTCGTGCGGGTAGCGGTGCACCGCGCCGCGCGGCAGGCCCACCGCGTCGAGGAGTTCGCCGATCAGCTTCTCCTGCTCGGCCTTGTCGCCGACGCCCTGGATGACCAGCGGCTCGCGCAGGATCTCACCGACTCGCATCCGCGGGTCCATCGCCGCCGTCGAGTCCTGGAACATCAGCTGGACGTCGCGGCGGTGCGCGCGGCGTTCCGAGCGGGACAACGAGGCGCGGTCCCGGCCCCCGAAGCGTACGGAGCCCGCCGTCGGCTCCTCCAGGCCCGCCACGATCCAGCCGAGCGTCGTCTTGCCGCAGCCCGACTCGCCGACCATGCCGAACGTCTCACCCTTGCGGATGCTCAGCGACACCCCGCCGACCGCGCTGACCGTGCCGCGGCTGCGCGAGAACGGACCGCCCTTGAGCGGGAACTCCTTGACCAGGGAGTCGAGTTCGACCAGGGCCTCGCCGGGGGCCGCCTGGGAACGGATCGGGGCCGGGGCGATCACCTCGTCCGCGCCCGCCGCCTCCGCCTCGTGCGGCACCGGGTGGAAGCACGCGAACCGGTGCTCCGCGCCCTGCACCTCGTCCTCCTCCAGGAAGGGTTCGAGGGTCCGGCAGTCGTCCGTCGCGAACAGGCAGCGCGGCGCGAACCGGCAGCCCGTGGGCCGCACCGTCAGGCTCGGCGGCAGGCCTGGGACGGTGTGCAGCTGCGTCGCGTTGTCCGCCGCGCGCTCGGGCAGCGCCGCGAACAGCGCCTCCGTGTAGCGGTGCCGGGGCCGGGCGAACAGGCCGCGTACGTCGGACTGCTCCGCCACCTGGCCCGCGTACATCACGGCCACCCGGTCGACCCGGTTCGCGATGACCCCGAGGTCGTGCGTGACCAGGATCATCGCCATGCCGAGCCGCTCGCGCAGATCGTCGATGAGCTCCAGGATCTGGTGCTGGGTCGTGACGTCCAGGGCCGTCGTCGGTTCGTCCGCGATCAGGAGTTTCGGTTCGCAGACCAGGGCCATGGCGATGGCCACGCGCTGGCGCATGCCGCCGGACAGCTGGTGCGGATACGCCTTCATCCGCTCGGCCGGCTGCGGCATTCCGACCAGGCGCAGCGTCTCCTCGGCGCGCGCCCACGCCTCCTTCTTGGTCACGTTCCGGTGCAGCAGGAGCGGCTCCGCCACCTGCGCGCCGATCGTCATCGTCGGGTTCAGGGAGGTCAACGGGTCCTGGAACACCATGCCGATGGTGTTGCCGCGCACATCCTGGAGGACCGGCGCGGGCGCCGCCGCCAGATCCTGGCCGTCGAACAGGATGCGGCCGCCGGTCACCTCGCCGCCCGGCGGCAGCAGGCCGAGCACCGACAGGGCCGTCATCGTCTTGCCGCAGCCGGACTCGCCGACGATGCCGAGGGCTTCGCCCGGCGCGAGTTCCAGGGAGACGCCGTCCAGGGCGTGCACCGTGCGGTCGCGCGTGGCGATGTCGACGCGGAGGTCCTCGATGCGGAGCAGGGGAGTCGTCATGGTCGTGGTGCGGCCCTTCTCGCCGGTCAAATCCCTTGGTTCGTACGTCACTTGCGCAGCCGTACTTCGAACGCGTCGCGCAGTCCGTCGCCGATGAAGTTGAACGCGGCGACGACCAGGACGATCGCGATGCCCGGCGGGAAGATCAGCCACCAGTAACCGTTCTGCGTGTAGGTGATGCCGGAGGACAGCATCGAGCCCCAGTCGGCGGACGGCGGCGGGATCGACAGGCCGAGGAAGGCCAGGTAGCTGACGTAGAGGATGGCGTCGGCGATCTGGAACGTGCAGTTGACGATGACCGTGCCGATGGCGTTCGGGACGATGTGCTTGAAGACCGCGCGGGCGCCGCCTCCGCCCATCATCCGCATCGCCTGTACGTACTCCCTGTTACGAAGGGACAGCGCCTCGCCGCGCACCAGGCGGGCGGGGGAGAGCCAGGCGACGCCCGCGATGATGAGGATCAGGATGCCCTTGCTGGGCGTGATGATCGCGGCGACGACCACGAGCAGGAACATGGCCGGGATGGCGAGCGCGGCGTCGGTGATGCGCATCACCGTGGCGTCGACCCAGCCGCCGAAGTATCCGGCGACGGCGCCGTAGACGGTGCCGAAGAGGGTCGCCAGGAGGCCTGCCGCGAGGCCGATCTCCAGGGACGTCTGCCCCGCGACCATGAGCCGGCCCACCATGTCGTAGCCGAGGTCGGTGGTGCCGAGCAGATGTCCCGACGTGCCAGGGGAGAGGTTCGCCTGCGACAGGTCCGTGTGGACCTGCTCGGTCGGCATCAGCAGCGGGCCCAGGTAGCAGAAGGCCAGGAGCAGGACGAGCAGGATCACGCCGCCCAGGGCCAGCTTGTTGCCCGTGAACACGCGCAGGGTGCGGCGGGCCAGCGAGGGGGTGGCCTGGGCCGCCTCCTCGTGCCCGGGTATGGCAGAGGTCGTCACCGTGGTGGTCATGACACGCTCCGGATCCGCGGGTCGAGGACGGCGTACAGGATGTCGGTGAGCAGCGAGCCGAGGACGGTCGCGATGCCGACGACGAGCGTCACACCGAGCAGGACGGGGAAGTCCGAGCCCTGCGCGGCGTTCCAGAACAGCAGCCCCATGCCGGGATAGTTGAACATCGACTCGACGACGAGGGCGCCGCTGAACAGCGTCGGCAGATAGAGGCCGAGGAGGGTGGCGAGCGGGATCAGGGCGTTGCGCAGCACGTGCTTGACCATGATCCGGCGGCTCGACTGGCCCTTCGCCATGGCCGTGCGCACGTATTCCTCGGTGAGGTTGTCGAGGACCGCGGAGCGCATGTAGCGGCTGAACATGGCGACGATGCCGAACGCCATGGTCACGACCGGCAGGATCAACCCGGGCAGGTCGCCGAGGAGTTCGGAGATCGTCTCTCCCTGCGGGGCCTCCGCCGGGAAGATCGGCAGCACCTGCGCGAACAGGATGATCATGATGAGGCCGAGGAAGAACACGGGCGTCGCGTACAGCAGGAACGCGAGACCGGTCAGCGCGTAGTCGGACGCCTTGCCGCGCCGCACCGCCTGGAGCAGGCCGAGCGGCACCGCGATGATCACCGCGAGCACCGTCGACATGAGGGTCAGCAGGAGCGTCTTCGGCAGGCGCTGGGTGAGCAGGTCGAGCACCGGCGAGTTGAGCTTGTACGACTCGCCGAGGTCGCCCGTCACCAGGCGCTTGAGGTACATCAGGTACTGCGTCGGCAGCGAACGGTCGTAGCCCTGCGCATGGTTGAAGTGCTCGATCTGCTGCGGCGTGCCCTTGGGGCCGAGGATCGCGCGGGCGGGTCCGCCCGGCAGCAGGTGCAGCAGGGCGAAGACGATGATCGAGACGAGGAACAGGACGACGAGCGCCTGAAGGAAACGCTTGACCAGAAAGCCGGTCACTTCTCGGCCTCCTTCTTTACGCTCTTGGAGTTCTTGACGAAGTACCAGTGCGACGGCTGGAAGGTCACGGTCGGGTTCTGCTCGATGCCGCGCAGATCGTTGCGGATGACCGACACCTGGTAGGCGGGGTTCGGCATCCACATCACCGGCAGCTGCTCCGCCAGGTACTCGCCGTATTCATGAATGGCCTTCATGTCGGGTGCGTACTGCACGCCACGGATGAGGCGGTCGGCCTTCTTGTCGCTGTAGTTGCCGAAGTTGGAGGAGGCGCCGGTGGAGAACAGCTGCTCGCCGCTCGGGTTGAGCGGGTAGTACCAGCTGCCGGCCGTGCCGAAGAAGGACATGTCCCAGCTGCACCCGGGGTCCTTCGCCTTGCACGGAACGGAGTTGCCGAGCACGGAGTTGAGCGGCTGCTGGCGGACCGTCAGGTCGATGCCGGCCTTGCTGAGCGAGGACTTGAGCTCCTGCATCATGTTCGTCGTCTCGGTCGAGCCGGACTGCGAGAGCAGGGTCAGTTCCAGCGGGTCGTTCTTTCCGATGCCCTTGCCGCACTCGTCGTCGCCCGTGCCGGGCCGTACGCAGCGTGCCGTGCCGTCGACCGTCTGCCAGCCGTGCGCCGACAGCAGGGACTTGGCCCTGGAGACGGAGAACGGGTACTGGTTGTGCGCCATCTCCTTCGACAGGTACTGGCTCTTCGGTGTGACCGGGACCGGGCCGAGCGTCGCGGTCGCGCTGCCCTGCCAGATGACCTTGCTCATCGCGTTCTGGTCGACGAGGTGCTGCATCGCCTGGCGGATGTAGAGCTGGTTCATCTCCGGGCCCGCGTGCGTGGAGTTGAAGTTGTAGACGATGTAGGTGGCCGCCCAGCCCTCCCACGGGTCGACGCGGTACCCCTTGTCCTCGAACTTCTCCTTCTGCGCCATCACCGACGGCGGGATGTAGCCGTAGTCGACGCCGCCGGAGCGCAGCACGTTGTACTCGGAGTCGGCGGTGGTGAACGGCTTGAAGACGACCTTGTCGAGGTGCGGGCGCTCCGACGCCGGGCCGGTGTACTTCTCGTTCGGGACGAGCGTCACCTGCCCGTTGTCGCGCCAGCCGGCCAGCTTCCAGGGCCCGTTGACGGTCTTCCACAGCGGGTCGCTGCCGTACGAGCCGAGGCTCTTGGCGTGCCGGGTGAGGCGGGCGAAGACCGCCTTGGCGCCCTTCGTGGTGCGGTCGAAGTCGCCGACCTCGCCGCCGTCGGTCTTGGCGTCCCAGGCGTGCTGCGGCAGGGCGCGCATGTAGTAGAGCTGGTTCGCGGTGAACCAGTCCGGGTTGTACGCGCGCTTGAGGTGCAGTCGTACGGCGTGGTCGCCGACGAGCTCGAACTTCTTGACGTTGTCCGGGATGTTGCCGACCGAGTAGCCGCCCCAGTCGGCTTTGTTCGCCTTGACGAGGTTGAACCAGAACTCGAGGTCGCGGCCGGTCACCTCGGTGCCGTCGGACCACTTCACGCCCTTGCGCAGCGGCACGGTGACGGTCTTGTTCCCGTCGCTGTACCTCGGCTTCAGGCCGAGCGTGCTCGGGCCGTGCGTGACCAGCTCGCCCTTCTCCTGCACGGCGTCGTACACGGGCAGGTAGAGCTGGGACTGGATCGCGTAGTTGTAGGAGCCGCCGTAGCCGGGGGCGCCGATCGGGAAGATCCAGTTCGGGGTCGCCGCGGGCGGCAGGGCCATGGTGGCCGTGCCGCCCGCGACGGGAGTGCCGCCCGTGCGACCCATGGCGATGCGGCCGGCCTCGTGCGTGCAGCCGGTGAGCGCCACGAGCGCCGCCGCGAGGGCGAGCGCCACGGACGCCTTTGACCTGAGGGAACGCATGCCGAAGGGCCTCCAAGGGGACGGGATCCAGCCCCGTGTGAAGATTCGACGAGGGGCGCCCGAACGCTAAGTCGACCGTTCGAATCAAGTCAATAGGTTCATTCGGAAAGTAGTGTAAAAACCGGTGGGGCCTGGCGGACTTGGTTCGCTGATGGTTAGTGTTCGGTTCGACCTCGAACGAAGAAACCGAAGTAAGTCTCCAGGGGGACCCGATGGCGGACACCGCGAACGAAGGCGAGCCGGGTTCGGCCCAGCACATACTCCGGCTCGTCTCGTCCGGAGCCGCGTCCTCCCGCGCCGACCTCGTCAGGGAACTGGGGCTCGCGCCCTCCACCGTCTCGCTGCGCGTGCAGGAGCTGGTGACCCAGGGAGTGTTGACCGAGTCCGGCGAGGGCGCCTCACGCGGCGGCCGCAGGCCCCGCCTCCTTCGGGTCAAGGCGCAGGGCGGCGTCGCGCTCGCCGCCGACCTCGGCAGCCGGCACGCGCGGCTCGGCGCCGTCGACCTCGGCGCGGCCGTGCACGACGCCCTCGACCTGCCGCACGACATCACCGCGGGACCCGAGTCCGCCGTCGACTGGCTCTGCGCCCAGGTGGCCGAACTCGCCGAGCGGCAGCGGGAGTCGGGGCGGACCGTGCGCGCGCTCGGCGTCTCCTTCCCCGGCCCCGTCGACCCGGCGGACGGCCGTGTGCTGAGCCCCTCACGGATGCCGGGCTGGCACCGCTACCCGCTGCGCGACGTCCTCGCCGAGCGGCTCGGCATGCCGGTGACCGTCGCCAACGACGCCACGATGATGGCGGTCGGCGAGCACCGCACCTCCCGGCCCGAGCTCGACCACATGGTCGTCGTGAAGGCCGGCCGCGGCATCGGCAGCGGCGTCATCGTCGCGGGCCGGCCGCACGACGGCGCCAACGGAAGCGCCGGCGACATCAGCCACGTCCGCGTGGAGGAGGCCGGCGAGCGGCCCTGCTCCTGCGGGAACATCGGCTGCCTGGAGACCGTCGCGAGCGGCGCGGCCCTCATCCGCGATCTGGCGGCGCGGGGCGTCGACGTGGCCAACACGACCGAACTGCTCCAGCTCGTCGCCGACGGCGATCCCGTCGCCACCACCCTCGTACGGACCGCCGGTCGGCACATCGGCACCGTCCTGTCGGTCGTCGTCAACTTCTTCAACCCGCGGGCCGTCGCCATCGGCGGCGTCCTCGCCACCGCCGAACCCCTCGTCGCCGCCGTCCGCGGCGTGCTGTACGAGCGCTGCCTGCCGCTGGCCACGGCCGACCTGGAGATCACCACGACGGCCGCGGGCCGCGACGCGGGCCTGCTCGGCGCGGGCCTGACGGCGCTGCACCAGAACCTGTCGTCCACCGCCCCCGCCCTCAAGGAAGAGAGCCTCCACGCATGACGAGAACCACCCCGATCACCGGCCGCCGGCTGCGCATCGGTATCGGCGGCATCGGCATCGAGTCGTCCACGTTCTGCCCGCACCGCTCCACCACCGACGACTTCCGGCAGACGCGCGGCCAGGACCTCCTCGACCGCTACACGTGGACGCGGCCCGACTCCGACCTCGCCGAACTGGTCGAGTGGGTGCCGCTGCTGCACGCGACCTCGCTGCCCGGCGGCCCGGTGGAGGCCGAGTCGTACTTGATCCTCAAGGACGAACTCGTCGGCCGGATACGGGAGGCGGGCCCGCTCGACGGACTCGTGTACGACATCCACGGCGCCATGAGCGTCATCGGCCTCACCGACGCCGAGGGCGACCTCACGGAGGCGGTCCGCGCGGCGCTCGACCACAACGGCACCCCGGACGACCCGACCGGGGGCCGTCCCATGATCTCCACCGCCATGGACCTGCACGGCAACGTCTCGCGCCGCTTCGCCGAGCCGATCGACCTGCTGACCGCGCACCGCCTCGCCCCGCACGAGGACGCCTGGGACACCCGCGAGCGCGCCGCCCGCAACCTCGTGCGCTGCCTGCGCGAGGGCGCCCGCCCGCACCGGGCCTGGGTACAGGTCCCGGTGCTGCTGCCCGGCGAGAAGACCAGCACCCGCCTGGAACCCGCCAAGTCCCTCTACGCCTCGCTCGCCGACATCGAGCGGAAGGACGGCATCCTCGACGCCGCGATGTGGGTCGGCTACGCCTGGGCGGACGAGCCGCGCTGCAAGGCGGCCATCGTGGTGACCGGCGAGAACGCCGAACTGGCCGCGCAGGAAGCCGAGTCGCTGGCCCGTCGCTACTGGGACGCGCGCAAGGACTTCCTCTTCGTCGGCCCGACCGGCAGCGCCGAGGAGTGCATCGACCAGGCCGTCGCCTCCGACCAGCGGCCCTTCCTCATCAGCGACTCCGGCGACAACCCGACGGCGGGCGGCGCGGGCGACCTCGCGTACATGCTGGGCAGGCTCCTCGAGAACGACTCGATCCGCACGGGGAAGGTCACGGCGGTCCACCCCGGCATCACCGACCCGGTCGCCGTCGCGGCCTGCTTCGAGGCCGGAGTCGGTGCCGAGGTCACCCTCTCCGTCGGAGGCAAGGTCGACGCGAACCACGGCGGTCCCTACGAACTCACCGGCACCGTCGAGGCGTTGCAGCGGGCCGCGGACCAGAAGGGCCGCGCGGAGGGCGGGGCGTACGACCGCGGTGTCGACATGGCGGCCGTCCGCGCCGGCGGTCTCACCGTGATCCTCGTCGAGCGCCGCAAGCCGTTCCACACCCTCGCCGACTTCACGGGCCCGTCCGAGGGCGGCCTCGGCATCGATCCGCGCACGTACGACGTGGTCGCCGTCAAGATCGGCTACCTGGAGCCGGAGCTGCACGACATGGCCGCGGACTGGCTGCTCGCGCTCACCCCCGGCGGCGTCGACCAGGACCTGCTGCGCCTGGGACACCACCGGGTGGAGCACCCGCTGTACCCCTTCGACGAGGACGCGTACGAGGTCGGGACCGGTCCCGACCTCACACCCACCCTCCTGTAGGGCTCAACTCAGCCACTCCGCCTCGTACGTCTTGTACGTGCCGTCGTGCGTGGCCAGGTGGACGAACTGGTCGACGTACTCGTGGAAGTCGCGGTCGCCGCGCGGCGTCGCGTACGCCTTCTCCGCGAACGAGAACGGCTTGTCGGGGTGGATCGAGCACAGTTCGGGGTGGAGCTTGGACTGGTAGAGCGTCTCGCTGGCGTCCGTCATCATCACGTCCGCCCGGCCCGCCACGATCTCGTCGAAGATCGTGCGGTTGTCCGGGTGGACCTTGATGGTGGCGTTCTTGATGTGTGCCCGGGCGAACTGCTCATTGGTGCCACCGGGGTTGACGACGACCGTCGTCCCGGCCTGGTCGATGTCCTCGAGCGTCTGGTACTTGTCCTTGTCGGCGCAGCGCACGATCGGCGTCTTGCCGTCCTCGCGGGTCGGCTCGCTGAAGTACACCTGACGGGCGCGCGGCAGGGTGATCGAGACACCGCCGACCGCGACATCGCACTTCCCGGCGGCGAGGTCGCCCGACAGGTTCGCCCACGTGGTGTCCACCCACTTGGCCTTGGCATCCAGGCTCTTGGCCAGGTCCTTCGCCATGTCGATGTCGATACCGCTGTACGAACCGTCCTTCGGGTCCTTGTAGGTGAACGGCTTGTAGTCACCGGTCGTGCACACCCGCAGCACACCGGACTTCGGCACCGAGTCGAGCAGGCTGACGGGCTGCTTCTTGGCGCCCTGCTGAGTGGCCGACGGCGCCGCGGGCGCGGCGGCCGTCAGCCCCAGCAGACACACCAGGGCGGACAGGGTGGCGACACGTTGTCTGGATGTGCGGCGGCTCATCGCGACGGCTCCTCGGAAGGGTGATTGCAGACTGAACGGATCTCTCAGCCGCACACCCTGTCAGAAGAGTTCACACCGGTGAAGCCACTGTCCACGGCTCGGGCCCCTCAAGGCCCGCAGTCGATTGCCGGCACATCAAGCCCCGCCGGTGATTGAGGCGCGGGGTCCGGGGCAGCGCCCCGGCGTCACGCCGCCGCGGCCAGCCAAAGATCCGGCCCGAACACCTCGTAGTGGATGTCGGCCGCGGCCACCCCCTTGGCCAGCAACTGCTCCCGCATGCCCCGCATGAAGGGCAACGGACCGCACAGGTACGCGCGCGTGCCCGGCGCGACGGACACCTCCGCGAGATCGGCGAACCCCGTGTTCCCGCCGGCCGGAGCCCCCTGCGCGTACCAGAAGTGCCCGGCCCCCTCGGCGAGTTTCGCGGTGAGGGCCGCGTGCTCGGTGCGCAGTGCGTGGGTGTCGGGGGAGCGGTCGGCGTGCACGACGGTGACCGGGCCCGCGTGCCGGGCGGCCACCAGGTCCTCCAGCATGGCGAGCATCGGGGTGCAGCCGATGCCGGCGGAGGCGAGCAGCAGGGGCGCCTCGTCGGCGGTCAGGACGAGGTCGCCGTACGGCGCCGAGACCCGCAGCCGGTCGCCCTCGCGCACGCGCGCGTGCAGGTGGTTCGAGACCTCGCCGTCGACCCGCTTCACCGCGATGGACCGGCCCGTGGCTCCGGGCGCACCGGTCAGGCTGTACTGGCGTATCTGCCGCGCCCCGTCCGGGAGTTCGACCTGTACCGACACGTACTGGCCCGCCCGGAACGCGGGTGCGGGGGCGTCGTCGGCCGGGCGCAGCAGGAAGGACGCGACGTCGGGCGTCTCCTCGGCGCGGGACACCACGTCCCACTCCCGCCAGGCGTCGCCGTCGACCGCGCCCTGCTCCGCGTAGAGCCGTTCCTCGATGGCGATGAGGGCGTTTGCCATCAGCCAGTACACCTCGTCCCAGGCGGCCGCGACCTGTGGGGGGACGGCGTCGCCGAGCACCTCGGCGATGGCCGCGAAGAGGTGCTGGTGCACGACCGGGTACTGCTCGGCGCGCACGCCGAGGGAGGCGTGCTTGTGCGCGATGCGGGCGAGCATCACGTCGGGCCGGTCGTCCGGGTGGTTGACGAGGTACCCGGCGAACGCGGCGATCGACCCGGCGAGCGCCTGGCGCTGCGTGCCGGCCGCCTGGTTGCCGCGGTTGAACAGGTCGCGCAGCAGCTCGGGGTGGGCCGCGAACAGCTTCTCGTAGAAGAGGCCGGTGATGTCCTCGATGGCGGCGCCAACGGCGGGGAGGGTGGCGCGGACGACGGTGGCCGACTGGTCGGTGAGCATCGGCAGGGCTCCTTAATCTGACTCTCAGATTCATATTCAAGCGCGCGGGTGTTTCCCGGCTTGACGGGAGGCGGGTCGCGGGCGGCTGCCCGGCGTGTGTGCGCCGGGGTCAGCCCGTCCCGGGAGGGGCTGAAAGGGCCACCAGCAACGGGCCGGTGGGGGCCTTGACGAGATCGCTGAGGGCGAGCGGGTCGAGCGTCGCGAAGAACGCCTCCTGCGCCTCGCGCAGCGCTCCCCGCAGTCGGCAGGCCGAACGCAGGGGGCAGGGGGTCGCCCCCTCGCACTCCACGACGTCCCCCGGCCCTTCGAGTTCGCGCACGAGGGCGCCGACGGAGGCCGACCGCCCGGCCGCGGTGAGCGCGAGCCCGCCGCCCCGGCCGCGCCGCGCCTCCACAAGGCCCATCCGCTGGAGCTTGGCGACGACCTTCGCGGTGTGTGTGTACGGCGCCTCCATGGCGCCCGCGACCTCACGGGTGGTGGGCAGCTCGCCCTCCTCGACCGCGAGGCGCATCAGTACGCGCAGGGCCAGGTCCGTGAATCGCGTCAACCGCATGGGCGCAGGTTATTAATGTTGCATTTGAAAGGCAAATTAAACGGTGGTCGGCTCTGCGGGCGAGGCCGCCCGCATAAAAATGTTGACCTGAGCGTGAATATGCATCAAAGTGGCCCAGTCGCGGTGTTCCCCGAGGTCAGCGCAGGTCCGCACTCGGGGCCGTGCTGACGGGTCTCCGTGTCGCGCACCGCCCCCACGCCTTGTCCCAGGGAAGCCCGTGAGTTCATCCACACGCCTGTTCCACCGCTGCGCCGCGCTCGCGGCCGCGGCCGGCCTCGTGGCCGTGACCACCTCGTGCAGCAATGGCGCCGAGGCCACGACCACCGCGGACGGGGTGAAGCTGGTCCACAAGGGCCGGCTCACGACCTGTACGCATCTGCCGTTCGCTCCGTTCCAGTTCGAGAAGGACGGCAAGGTCGTCGGCTTCGACGTCTCCCTGATGGACCTCGTGGCCAAGCGGCTCGGGCTGAAACAGGACGTCATCGACAAGTCCTTCGAGACGATCAAGACCGGCGCCGACCTCAACGCGGGCCTGTGCGACGTCGCCGCCGCCGGCATGACGATCACCGACGAGCGCAAGCAGAACCTCGACTTCGCCGACCCCTACTTCGACGGTGAGCAGGCGCTGCTCGCCCGCAAGGGCGTCGACGCGAAGACGATCGAGGACGTCCAGCACGGGAAGTGGACGCTCGGCTCGCAGGCCGCGACCACCGGCGAGTCCCTGGCGCACGACAAGGGCATCGACTCGGTGTCCTTCGAGAGCTCCGACGCCGAGCTGAACGGGCTGCGCACCGGCCAGGTCGACCTGCTGATCCAGGACTACCCGGTCGCCCGGAACTGGCTCAAGACCAACGCCGACGACGCCGCCAAATTCAAGGTGGTCGGCTCCATCCCCACCGGCGAGCAGTACGGCTTCGCCGTGAAGAAGAACGGCAACCCCAAGCTGCGCGCCGCGATCAGCGACACGATCGCGCAGGCAAAGAAGGACGGGACGTACAAGAAGTTGTACGAGAAGTGGATCGGCCCGATGCCGAAGGACGTGACCTCGAAGTGAGCACCGTGAAGACACCGCACGCGGACGGAAGTTCGGAGCGTGCGACCGTGGACCGGCCGCGCATGTCGCCGCGTCGTCGGCGCAAGGTCACCCAGGGCGTCCAGTACGCGGTCCTCGTGGTCGCGGTGCTGCTCGTCGCGTCGCTCGCCGACTGGGGGCAGCTGCAGCGCCAGTTCCTCGACCCGACCGTCGCCCGGCAGATGTTCCCGGACCTGATCACCACCGCGCTGGTCAACACGGTGATCTACACGCTCTCCGGCTTCGGCGTCGGTCTGGTCCTCGGCCTGGTCGTCGCCCTGATGCGGCTCTCGTCCGTGGCTCCCTACCGCTGGCTCGCCTCGATCTACATCGAGTTCTTCCGCGGGCTGCCCGCCCTGCTCATCTTCATCTTCATCGGTGTCGGCGTGCCGCTCGCCTTCCCCGGCACGGCGCTGCCCGGCGGGGTGTACGGGCAGGTGGCCGTCGCCCTCGGCCTGGTCGCGGCCGCGTACATGGCGGAGACGATCAGGGCCGGCATCCAGGCGGTGCCGCGCGGTCAGATGGAGGCCGCCCGCACGCTGGGCATGTCGCGCTCCCTGGCCATGCGCTCGATCATCATCCCGCAGGCCTTCCGCGTCATCGTGCCGCCGCTCACCAACGAACTGGTGCTGCTGTTCAAGGACTCCTCGCTGGTCCTGTTCCTCGGTGTCTCACTGGAGACCCGTGACCTCACCAAGTTCGGCCGCGACCTGGCGGGCGAGTCCGCGAACAGCACCCCCATCTTCGTCGCGGGCCTGTGCTACCTGCTGGTCACCGTCCCGCTCGGTTATCTCGTACGCCGCCTCGAAGCGCGGCACGCGAAGGCCAGGTGAGGCCGGAATGACGAAGGAAACCACCAGTGGGCACCGGGACGAGGACACCGACATGACGGCCGCGGCCATCGAGATCCAGGGACTGCACAAGTCGTTCGGCGACCTGGAGGTGCTGCGCGGCATCGACTTCACCGTCGCGCACGGCGAGGTGGTGTGCGTCATCGGCCCCTCCGGGTCCGGCAAGTCCACCCTCCTGCGCTGCACCAACCTGCTGGAACAGCCCACGTCCGGGCGGGTGGTGGTGGCGGGCGCCGACCTCACCGACCCGGACCTCGACATCGACCGGGTACGCCGCCGGATCGGCATGGTCTTCCAGCAGTTCAACCTCTTCCCGCACCTCAGCGTCCTGGAGAACCTCACCATCGCGCAGCGCCGGGTCCTCGGACGGGGCCGGGCCGAGGCGGAGGCGACGGGGCGCGCGAACCTCGAGCGCGTGGGCCTCGCCGACAAGGAGAGCAGCTACCCGTCCCAGCTGTCCGGCGGCCAGCAGCAGCGCGTCGCCATCGCCCGCGCCCTGTCGATGGGGCCCGAGCTGATGCTGTTCGACGAGCCGACCAGCGCGCTCGACCCGGAGCTCGTGGGCGATGTGCTCGGTGTGATGCGCTCGCTCGCCGACGAGGGCATGACGATGATGGTCGTCACGCACGAGATGGGCTTCGCCCGCGAGGTCGCGGACCGCGTCGTGTTCATGGACGGCGGCGTGGTCGTCGAGGAGGGGACACCGGACGAGGTGTTGGGCAACCCCCGCCACGAGCGCACCCGTTCGTTCCTCGCCCGGGTCGTGAACCCGGGGGACGCGGCGGCCCCCGCGGACACGGAGCAGGACACCGAGCAGGACACGGAGCCGCGGACGTAGCGGACCGGCGCGGCGTTCAGCCGGTGAGCGGGGCTGTTCCCCACAGGTCCGGTGTCACCAGCCGTTCCCGCGTCCCGTCGGGACCCAGGATCTGCGCGCCCAGTTTCTGGATGCGCAGCGCCAGGGTCGTCTCGGTGACCCGGACCGAGGGGACTGCGCGGGTCAACCGCTCGGCGTACTCGGCGAGCTGGGCGGGGGAGCGGAGCCAGGCGCAGACCAGGAGGTTGTGCGGGCCCGTCACGGACGACACGTTGCGGGTGCCGCGCTGGCGCAGCACGGCCGCCGCGGTCTGGGCGACCTGCTCCGGCGGCACATTGAGGTACAGGAAGCCGAGCAGCGGGCGGGACGTGAACCGGGGCGCGAGCTTGACCACGTAGTGCAGGCCCGAGCGGCTCTCCAGCCGGTCGAGGCGCCGGCGGGCCGTCGCCTCGCTGAGGCCGCAGTCCTTCGCGAGGGCCGTCGCACCGAGCCGGGCGTCACCGGCCAGGGCGTGCAGCAGGGCGCGGTCGGCGGCGTCCGGTACCCCGTCCTGCGGCGTGCCGCCGGGCGAGAGGCGCGGAGCGAGCGAGGCCACGCGCCTGCGCAGGTCCGGGCCGAGCTGGTCGAGGTGGAGCGGGGAGACCGGGCCGTGCATCGTCGTGACCAGATTGGCTCGGGTGGCCCGGACGCCGGGGAGCGGATGCAGGCGCTCGCCCAGATAGCGGTCGAGGGCCGTGGTGTCGTAGCAGGTGACGAAGACCAACAGGTCGGCCGCGCCCGCCAGATGCACCACGCACAGCGTGCCCGGGTCGCGGGCGAGTTCGGCGGCGGTGGCCGCGACGCTTCCCGCCGTGCAGCGCACGTGGACCCACGCGGAGCACAGGGTCGTCCCGCCGCCGCGCACGGCGCCCGGCAGCACGCCGCTCCACGCGGTGCCCGCCTCCGTCAGCCGCGCCCAGCGCCGGGCGAGGGTGCCCGGGGAGTGGCCGATCACCTCCGCCAGTTGGGCCCAGCTGGCGCGTGGCGCGAGCTGCAGTGCATGGATCAGTGTCAGATCCGCCTCCGAAACGGCGGATTCCGCTGTTCTCACGGCTCTCCTTGGTGAATCCGCGCATATGCCACACGTACTTTCACTACAGAGTAACCATGGGTAGTGCGGCGCGCCGGATGTGTCACCGGTCGCATGGGCGACCGGTGGCGCAGTGCTCATGGAAGTACACGTCGCAGTGCTCGTTCATCGGAACGCGAAACTCTGCGAGGGTGTGGGTCGGCATGACTGAAGGGCAGTTGAAGGGGCGTGAGCGCGAACTGGCGGCGCTGCTCACGCGGTTGGCGTCGTGGCGCCTGGTGTCCCTGGTGGGCCCCTCGGGGGTGGGCAGGACCCGGCTCGCCCAGGAGGCCGTCGAGCACGTACGCGCGCGTGGCCGGCGCGAAGTGGTGTGGGAATCGGGGGCCGGGCTCGACGCGTGCGTGCTGGCGGGGGTCGCGGTCCGGCTGCGCCACCGGCTCGGTGTCCGGCCGGGTCGGCTCCTGCGGGCGCGCCCGTTGCTGGTTCTGGACGACTGGGAACACCTCGGCGGCGCGGGTACGGACCTGCTCGCCGAGCTTCTGGAGGACGTGCCGGGGCTCACGGTGCTGCGCATCTCCGACCGGCCGAGCTGGCTGCGCGGCGAGGCGGTGCACCGGCTGCCGCCGCTGAGCCCGAGCGCCGCCGTCGGGCTGCTCGCCGACGCCGCGGGCGGCCGGCTCCTGTCCGACCCGGGAACCGCCGCCCGCGGCACCGCCCTCGCCCACCGCCTGGACGGGCTGCCCGGCGCACTCCTGGACGCCGGCCGGCGTCTGCGCGGCCCCGCGGATCTGGCGGCCGTGGAGCGCCACCCGTACACCTCACGGGCGCTGGCGGACGCCGAACGGGCCTACGCGCGCAGCCCCCGGGGCGAGCGCCAACTCCTGCGTCGGCTGGCCGTGTTCGAGGGTGACTTCGACCTGCGGGCGGTGCGCGAGGTGTGCGCCACGGGGGCGCTGCCCGCCGCACGGATCCCGGTCCTCATGGAGCGGGTCGCGCCCTTCGCGCTCGTGCCCGGCGGCCAGGGCGGGGAGGGGCATCCCGGCGGGAGGCCGCGGTCCCGGCTCACCGGGCCGATGCGCGAGGTGTGCCTGCGCGCCCTGGAGGCGGCGGGGGAGCGCTGGGCGCTCGCCCTGCACCACCGCACGTGGTGTGCTCGGCTCGCCCGGCGGGCCGCCGAGTGCTGGAGTCGGGGGCGGCAGCGGGAGGCGCGCGCCCTCGTCCTTCGCCAACTCCCCGACCTCCAGCGGGCGATGGACCCCGGCACCGGACCCCGCTCGCCGACGGCGGAGGCGGGCGCCGCCCTCGACACCGTGCTGCACCTCTGGTTCCTGTGGGTGGCCTGCGGTCGGGCGCGGGAAGGGCGCGTGGCGCTGCGGCGGGTGCTGAGCCTGCACCAGGGCCCGGTCCCCGCCCGTGCCTGGTGGCTCACCGGGCTGTTGGAGCTGCTGTGCGCCGACGACGAGGCCGCCGAAGCCGCCCTCCTGAACGGCCGGCTCGCGGCCGAACGGGACGGCGACGACCGCTGCCTCGGCCTGCTCGCGCATGCCCGGGGCGTCGCCGCGCTGCGGCAGGGGCGCCTCGTCGAGGCGGTCGACGCGCTCCGGTGGGCCGCCGAACTCCTCGGCGAGGCACCGGGTTTCGGGCCCGGAGCCGCCGGGAGTCGGGCCGCCCTCGCGCTCGCCCTGGTCCGTACGGACCCGGAGGCCGCGCAGGAACTGGTGCTGCCGCGGTCGGGTGCGGCCGAGGTGCACGACCCGTGGGCCGAGGCCTGGCTCGGGCACGCGCAGGCCGAGCTGCTGCGCTGGGAGGGCGGCCCACTGGAGGTCGCCGCCGAGGAGGCGGGCCGCGCGCTGCACAGCCACCTCGCCCACGACGACACGGAGAGCGCCGCCTGCACCGCCGAACTCGCCGCGGACATCGCGGCGGCCCGCGGCCGGACCACCCTCGCCGCGCAACTGCTGCGCAGCGCGGACGAGTTGCGCGGCGCGGGCCCGCACGCCGCCGCGTACTGCGCGCCGGTCCGCCGCCGTGTGGAGGCGGCGCTGCGTGCCCCGGCCGGCCCCCGCCGCTCGCTCCCCGCGCGCGCCGCGGCCGCCGTGGCCCGGAAGCGGGCGGGACCGGTGCGGGGCCCCGGCGCCCGCACGGCCGGTCAGTGAAGTGCCCGGGGCGATGCGGCGTGGTGTCAGGCCGTCGGCACCCTGTCCAGGAAGCCGCGGACGTCCAGGATCCGGCCCTCCTCGTCCAGGACCAGGACATCGAACCCGATCGCCAGCGGCTCGGCCCCCTCGGGCCCCAGGCCCCACTGGAACCGCAGCTGCCGGTGGTGCGCGTCCACTTCGCCGACCGACGTGAACACGCAGCCCGGGAACTGCTGGTGCACCCCGTCGATCAGCGCGGCGAGCGCGGCGTGGCCCGCCACCTCGGCCAGCGGGTCGGTGTAGGTGGCGTCGGACGCCCAGTGCTCGGCGACGAGCTTCGTGAGCTGCTCACCCTGCGCGTTCCAGGTGGCGAGGTAGGCGTCGACGGCGTGGTGTGCGGTCATGGTCGAACCTCCGGTGTGCTGTGGCGTGCCGTGCTGACGTCCACCACACTGGCCGGGCCATGACGGAAGCTCCATGACCTCAGAGGTCATGGAGAGCCCGCCCCGCCGCCGTACGCTGCGGTCATGAGCACCCTCGTGGACTCCCTCGCCCCGGCGGACACCCAGGACGCCCGCGCGGTCGGCCCGCTGCTGCGCGGCTGGCGCGAACGGCGCCGCTTCAGCCAGCAGGAGCTGTCCAACCGCTCCGCGGTCTCCACCCGGCACCTCAGCCGCGTGGAGACCGGCAGGGCGCACCCGACGCCCGAGATGATCCTGCATCTGGCGGACCACCTCGATGTGCCGCTGCGTGCCCGCAACCAGCTGCTCCTCGCGGGCGGCTACGCGCCGCACTACCGCGACCGGGACTTGGCGGACGCCTCTCTCGCCGTCGTCATGGACGGGCTGCGGGGCCTCCTCGACGCTCACATGCCCTACCCGGCCCTGCTGTTGGACACCTACTGGGACGTCGTCGACGCCAACGACGGCGTGGCCGCACTGCTCGAAGGGTGCGCGCCCGCGCTGCTCGAACCCCCGATCAACGTCATCCGGCTGTGCGTGCACGAAGAGGGCCTGGCTCCGCGGATCCGCAACTTCACGGAGTGGGCCTCGCACCTGCACCACCAGCTGGTGCACCGCGCCGAACGCACCCATGACCCGCGCCACTTCGCGCTGGCCGAGGAGACCGCGCGACACCTCGCCGCGGTGCCGCGCACCGCTCCCACCGGCAGCCCCGTCCTCACGCTGGAACTCACCGTGCCGGACGCCGAACCGCTGCGGTTCTTCAGCACCTCCGCGCAGCTCACCACGCCCGCCGACGCGGCGCTCGAAGGGCTGCACCTGGAGACGTTTCTGCCGGCGGACGCCGCGACGCGACGCCGCTTCGAAAAGAACTCGTAGCCGCACGGGGCTTCTTGGTAGCGTCGACTCGCCGGACGCCGCCACAGCCACCACGTACTTCGCCACCTACCGCGTCGACGGCCACACCGGCGACCCGATCGTCCCGGCGCGGCCGCCGGTGAACGTCGGCCACTACGAGGACACCTTCCGCAGGCTGAACGGCCATTGGCTGATGGCGAGCCGGACACTGGTCCTCGCCTTCGGCGGGCCGACCGAACGGGTGGGGAACTGAGCCGCGTGCACGTGGGTCCGCCTGCGTTGACACGCGTGCGCCCCCGCGGTGCTCGGACCGCGGGGGCGCACGTCTGGCCGGTGGTGTCGGGTCAGACCGACCGGTGGTACTGGTCCGGCACGTGGCTTTCGGCGCCCAGTTCACGCGCCGCGTGGCGGGCGAAGGACGGATCGCGAAGGAGCTCGCGGCCGACGAGGACCGCGTCGGCCTCACCGTTGGCGAGGATCTTCTCGGCCTGCTCGGGCTCGGTGATGAGGCCGACCGCGGCGGCCGGGACCCCGGCCTCGTTGCGGACGCGGGCCGCGAAGGGGACCTGGTAGCCGGGGCCGAGGGGGATGCGGACTCCCGCCGCGTTGCCGCCCGTCGACACGTCGATCAGGTCCACGCCGTGGGCCTGCAGCTCGGCGGCGAACCGGACGGTGTCGTCGCCGGTCCAGCCCTCCTCGCCCTCCAGCCAGTCGGTCGCGGAGATGCGGAAGAGCAGCGGCAGCTCCTCGGGCCACACCTCGCGGACCGCGTCCACGACCTCGAGCGCGAAACGGGTGCGGTTCTCGTAGGAGCCGCCGTACTCGTCGGTGCGCTTGTTGGAGTGCGGGGAGAGGAACTCGCCGATGAGGTAGCCGTGCGCGCCGTGCAGCTCGACGACCCGGAAGCCGGCGTCGAGGGAGCGACGGGTGGCGTCGACGAACTGCTGGACGATCTCCTTGATGGCGTCGACGGTCAGCTCGGCCGGAACCGGGTGGTTCTCGTCGAAGGGCACCGCGCTCGGGGCGACGGCGTCCCAGCCGTACGTGTCCGGGCCGACCGGCGCGCCGCCCTTCCAGGGCTGGTCGGTCGAGGCCTTGCGGCCCGCGTGGCCCAGCTGGATGCCCGGCACCGTGTTCTGCGACGTGAGGAACGACGTGATCCGGCGGAAGGCCTCGACCTGGGTGTCGTTCCAGATGCCGAGGTCCTGCGGGGAGATCCGGCCCTCGGGGGAGACGGCCGTGGCCTCGACGATGATCAGGCCGGTGCCGCCCGCGGCGCGCGCTCCGTAGTGCTGGAAGTGCCAGTCGTTCGGCGCACCCACGAGCGGGCCCTCGGGAGCCGCGCTGTACTGGCACATCGGCGGCATCCACACGCGGTTGGGGATGGTCAGGGACCGCAGGGTGTAGGGCTCGAACAGTGCGCTCACGGCGGACTCCATTCGGTGTGGATCGCGGATGTGCCTCGCGGGTGGCGGCGAGGACCTGACTAGTACGATAGCCACCGTAGTACGGCGGATGTCAAACTACGATGGTTCTCGTACAATGACAATGACGTACCGCACGCAACGAGCCAGCCGCACCGCGAAGGGGAGTCGTCCATGACGGCCGCAGCAGCACCGCACACCGGGACCGCCACCGGCGGTCGCACGCTCGCGCACCCCGACCGCACGGAGATCCGGCTCGAATCGGTGCTGCACGCGCTGTCCGACCCGATGCGCCTGGCGGTCGTCCGGGAGATGGCGGCCTCGGAGGAGTCCGAGCTGTCCTGTTCGGCCTTCGACCTGCCCGTCACCAAGTCGACCACCACGCACCACTTCCGGGTGCTGCGGGAGGCCGGGGTGATCGTGCAGGTCTACCGGGGAACCGCCAAGATGAACGGACTGCGCAGGGACGACCTAGACGCGCTCTTCCCCGGTCTTCTGGACCACATCCTCGACGCGGCCGCCCGGCAGGAGAACCGGCTCGACGGGAAGTGACGGCGCCGAACCCGCCTTTTGCGGAAGGTGGTTGAACAGCAGGTTCAGTGCGATGGCCGTCAGGCAGCCCGCGCTGATGCCGCTGTCCATCACCGTCTGGAACCAGTGGGGGAAGTGCTCGTAGATTGTCGGGACGCCGACCGGGAGCAGGCCGACGGCGACCGAGACCGCCACCACGGTGAGATTGCTGTTGCCTTCGAAGTCCACCTTCGACAGCGTCTTGAGGCCGCTCGCCGCGACGGTCCCGAACATCACCAGACCCGCGCCGCCGAGCACGGGCGAGGGGATCGCGGCGACCACCGCGCCCAGCTTCGGCAGCAGCCCGAGCAGGATCAGGATGCCGCCGGAGACGGCGACCACCCAGCGGCTGCGCACCTTCGTCATGCCGACGAGTCCCACGTTCTGCGCGAACGCCGTGTACGGGAAGGTGTTGAAGACGCCGCCGAGGACGGTCGAGAATCCGTCGGCGCGCAGACCGTCGCCGAGGGCGCGCCGGTCCACCGGACGGCCCGTCATCTCGCCGACCGTCGCCGAGGGCGCGCCGGTCCACCGGACGGCCCGTCATCTCGCCGACCGCGATGAAGTCACCCGTGGTCTCCGTCATCGTCACCAGCGCCACGATCAGCATCGACACGATCGCCGCCGCGTGGAACTCCGGAGCGCCGAAGTGGAACGGCGTGCTGATCCCGAACCAGTGCGCGTCCCCGACGGCCGAGAAGTCCGTGAAGCCGGTGGGTATCGCCACCGCCGTGCCGACCACGATGCCGACCAGCACCGCGACCCGGCTGAGGGCGGGCGGCGCGAACCGCTGCACGCCCAGCACGAGCACCAGGACGAGCGCCGCGAGCCCGATGTTCTTCGGTTCCCCGAAGTCCTTCGCGCCGGAGCCGCCCGCCGCCCATGTACCCGCCGTCGGCAGCAGTGACAGGCCGATGATCAGGATCACGGTGCCCGTGACCAGGGGCGGGAAGAAGCGCAGCAGCCGTCCGAAAACCGGTGCCAGGAGCATCATCGCGAGACCCGCGACGATCACCGCGCCGTAGATCGCCGGCAGCCCGCCGCCCGTCGTGCCGATCAGCACCATCGGGGACACGGCAGCGAACGTGCAGCCCTGCACGATCGGCAGCCGGATGCCGAAGCGCCACACACCCACGCACTGGATGAGGGTGGCGATGCCGCACACCAGCAGGTCGGCGGTGATCAGATACGCGAGGTCGCCGGGCGACAGCCTCATCGCGCCGCCCACGATCAGCGGCACGGCGACCGCGCCCGCGTACATGGCGAGCACGTGTTGCAGCCCGAACGCCGCCAACTGGCGCGCGGGCGGGACCTGGTCCACCGGGTGCGTTGTCATGCACGAGAACGTAGTGAACTTGAACGTTTTGTTGATTTCCGCGGTGTTGCCGCTACGTGTCCTCACCCCGGAAACGCACCGGTTCGACTACGTCTCCCGCGCCGCGTTCAGCAGGCCGTCCCAGTCGGGAATTTTCACCGGCCCGCGCCCGAGCCCTCGGCCCAGCTCCGCCTCGGCCCGTTCGATCGCCCGCCACCCGTCCCACGGCACGGGCCGCACGCCGACCGCGATCAGGCCGGTCAGCGGGTCCTGCGCGGCACCGGCTTCCGTAGCGGTTCCCATGCCGGCCAGATCGTCCAGGAGTGACGTGACCGTCTCCTTGGCGCACGGTCGATTGGTGCCGATCACGCCCGTCGGACCGCGTTTGATCCACCCGGCGACGTACTCGCCCGGCGCGACCCGCGCATCCCGCAGTACCCGCCCCGCCTTGTGCGGCACGGTGCCGCCGCGCTCGTCGAACGGCAGGCCCTCCAGCGGCACCCCGCGATAGCCCACCGATCGCAGCACGAGCTCGGCGCCGATCTCCTCGAACACTCCCGTCCCGGCCACGCCTCCGTGCCCGTCGGGCCGCGTCCGCTCGAAGCGCACCCCGGCCACCCGGCCGTCGCCGCCCGCGAGCACCTCGACGGGGCGCAGGTAGAACCGCAGATGGATCCGGCGGCGTGTGTCCCGTGGCGGCACGGCGGCCCAGCCGCGCAGCACCTCGACGTTGCGCCGCTGCGCGGCCGGCAGGGCGGTGGGATCGGCGTACCCCGGATCGAGCGCCAACTCGCGTTCGCCGAGGACTACTTCGGTGTCCGGGAGCCCGCCCAGTTCGCGCAGCTCCTTCGTGGTGAAGCGGGCCTGCGAGGGGCCGCGCCGCCCCACCATGTACACGTCCCGGACCTCGCTGGCGCCGAGGGTGTCGAGCGCGGCGCACGGCATGTCGGTGGGCAGGAGTTCGGTGGCGCCGCGGGCCAGCATCCGGGTCACGTCCACCGACACATTGCCCACGCCGATGGCGACGGCCGTGCGCACACCCCGTACGAAACCGCTGTCGACCGCGTCCGGGTGGGCGCTGTACCAGGCCACGAAGTCGGTCGCCGACCAGCTGCCCGGCAGGTCTTCGCCGGGAATCCCGAGCCGCCGGTCGGCCGCCGCGCCCACGCAGTACACCACCGCGTCGTACAGCTCAAGGAGCTTCGCCGGCGGCAGCGCCGGGCCGATCTCCACGCCGCCGAGGAAGCGGACCCGCTCGTCCTCCAGGACCGTCCGCAGATTGTTCTGCAGCGACTTGATCTTCTCGTGGTCCGGGGCGACGCCGTAGCGCACGAGCCCGTACGGGCAGGGGAGCCGGTCGAGCACGTCGACTCGGATGTCCGGGACACGGTCCTGCCGCACGAGGCCCTGCGCGGTGTAGACCCCGCTCGGACCCGAGCCGACGACGGCGATGTGCGGCACGGGGTGCTCCCTCCGCCGGGATGCCGATGTGTCTCAGCAGTTCCAGCATGACACCCGCGGGCGCGGTGGGGGAGGGGCGCGGACGGCGGCGCTCAGGACATGTCGCGCATCCGCTCGATCTCGGTGGTCTGCTGCGCGATCACGTCGTCCGCCATCTCCTCCACCTGCACGTTGTTCCCGCCGCTCTTGACCTCCGTGGCCATCGTCACGGCCCCCTGGTGGTGCGTGATCATCATCTTCAGGAACAGCTCGTCGAACGCCTTGCCCTTGGCGGCCCGCAGCTTCTTCAGCTGGGCCGCCGTCGCCATCCCCGGCATCGTGTCGTGCGCCTGGTGGCCTTCGGGCGCTGCGCCGCGCCCGTACTTCTTCAGCCAGCCGCGCATCACCTCGATCTCCGGCCCCTGCGCGGCGGTGATCCGCTCGGCGAGCCCCTTGACCTGCTCCGACTCGGCCTGTGTCGGGGCGAGTTCGGTCATCTTCAGGGCCTGCTCGTGGTGCGGGATCATCATCCGCGCGTAGGTGACGTCGGCGGAGTTCGGGGTGTCGTCCGCACCGCGCTGCTTCGCGTCCTTGGCCGACAGGGTCTCGGCGGCGTCGCCCGGCTTTCCCGGAGCAATGACCGAAGGCCCTTCGGAGACACGGGAGTTGGCTTTTCCGGCGTCGTCCGAACCGCCCGCGTCGCACCCGGTCAATGCCAGCGCCGAGACCGCCGCCAGCGCGGCGACAGCAACTTTCATGACGATTGCGTTGCCACCTATTGATCTGTGCATGAGGAAGACGATACTCGGGGAGATCCGTGAATCGTTCACGTACGAGCGAAGTCACCGTCACCCAAGGAGACAACAGTGACCCTGTACTCCCCCCGAACGCGGCGCAGACGCCTGGGAGGTGCCACCGCGGCGGCCGGACTCCTCGCGGCGCTGCTCGCCGCGGGCCCCGTCTCGGCGACGCCCGACCCGGGCGACAAGTCGGCGGCGCCCAAGAGCGTGTCGAAGAGCACCGAGGCCGAGGTCGAGAAGGCGATATCCGCCGGCGACATACCCGGCCAGGACGAGGTCGTCCACTCGGACAACATCCAGCACGTCACCAACATCCCCAAGGACGCGCTGCCCGGCACCAATTCGGACCTCGCCTTCCAGGGCAAGTACGCCTTCGCCGGGAACTACGACGGGTTCCGCGTCTTCGACATCAGCAACCCGAAGGCACCGAAGACGGTCGCCCAGGTGCTGTGTCCCGGTTCCCAGAACGACGTCTCCGTCTCCGGGAACCTGCTGTTCCTGTCCACGGACAGCTCCCGCAGCGACGACTCCTGCGCCTCCACCACCCAGCCCGCGACCGAGAAGTCGTCCTGGGAGGGCATGAAGGTCTTCGACATCAGCGACAAGAAGAACCCGAAGTACGTCTCCGCCGTCGAGACCGCGTGCGGTTCGCACACCCACACCCTGGTGCCGGAGAAGAAGAACGTCTACGTCTACGTCTCCTCGTACTCGCCGAGCGCGACGTTCCCCGACTGCCAGCCGCCGCACGACGGCATCTCGGTCATCAAGGTGCCCCGCAACGCGCCGCAGAAGGCGGCCGTCGTGAACTTCCCGGTCCTCTTCCCCGGTGCGGGCGAGGACGGCGGCGGCAACCCCGGCGCGCCCACCAACCCGGGCGTCTCCAAGACCACCGGCTGCCACGACATCACGGTCCTGCCCTCCAAGGACCTCGCGGCGGGCGCCTGCATGGGTGACGGCATCCTGTTCTCCATCAAGGACCCGGAGAACCCGAAGGTCATCGACCAGGTCCAGGACAACGTCAACTTCGCGTTCTGGCACTCGGCGACCTTCAACCAGAAGGCCAACAAGGTCGTCTTCACCGACGAGTTGGGCGGCGGCGGCGCGGCCACCTGCAACGCCGAGATCGGCCCGGACCGCGGCGCCGACGGCATCTACGACATCACGGGCAAGGGCGACAAGCGCAAGCTCGTCTTCAAGAGCTACTTCAAGATCCCGCGCCACCAGGCCGACACCGAGAACTGTGTCGCGCACAACGGCTCGCTGATCCCGGTCAAGGGCAAGGACCTCATGGTGCAGGCCTGGTACCAGGGCGGCGTCTCCGTGTGGGACTTCACCGACTCCGCTAGACCTGCGGAGATCGGCTACTTCGAGCGCGGCCCGCTCACCACGGACACGATGACGACCGGCGGCTCCTGGTCGGCGTACTACTACAACGGGTACGTGTTCTCGAACGACATCGCGAAGGGCTTCGACGTCCTGAAGATCAAGGACGCCAGGACCGACCCGGCGTCGAAGATCCGCCTGGGCGAGCTCAACGTCCAGACGCAGCCGGACTACTTCGGCTGACCAGTCGGCTCGCCGCCGACGGCCGGTGGCAGCGGCTCGAAGTAGCGCGAGAAATCGGCCGGTCTGCAGTGGGCGGGGCTCCCGTCGGACGACGCGTCATCCTCGTCGTCCGGCGGGAAGCCCCCTTTCCACTCCAGGCCGTAACGGCGGAACAGCTCGGCGCGCATCGTGGGGAGCCGCATCGGCACCCCCGGCACGAGCATCGAGAACACGGCGCCCATCAGCACGGCGCGCAGCATCGGATAGTCCGTGTCGACGTCGAGCGTCCCGTGCCGCACGACGGTGTCGGCGAGCAGCGCCGCGAGCCGCTGCTGCTCCGGGCACTGCACGAAGCCCTCCGCCTGGAGGATCCCCGCCATGTGCGTGCGCATGAGGACCGGGTGGTCGCGGGCGAGGCCGAGGATCGCGTCGATGGCGCGGGCCAGTCGCTCGTCCCCGTCGTCGGGCGCGGGCCGCGGCTCCCGCTCCAGCGCCTCCTCCAGGGTCCGGTGCATCAGCCGGTGCACGGCGGACTGCAGCAACTGCCGCTTTCCTGGGAAGTAGTACGAGACCAGACCGCGCGCCGAACGGGCGCGGTCCGCGATGTCGCCGAGCGTCGTCGCGTCGTACCCGCGCTCCCCGACGAGCTCCAACGTCGCCTGTAGGAGCCGCTCGCGGGAACGTCGGCGCAACTCCTCATTGACCGATGCGCTGCGGGGGGACATTCTTGACTCCTGCGTTGACTGGCTCGCAGCCAACTATACTCAGCGCTTCCCGGCCACCGGCCTGTTGGGCGTGGTGTGCGCGGGAGGGCCGGCCGTATTCGGGCGACGCGGGGGATCGTCCGAATACGGCTGCGTCATGTGCGCCCGCGTCAGGTGCCGCCGCGTCAGGTACGGCGGGGTCAGATGAGGGCGGATCAGATGAGGCCGAGCACCGGGCGCAGCCCGTCCGGCCGGGCGTCGGCCGGCAGGTGGTCCACGAAGTGCACGGCGCAGCCGAGCTCCGCGGCCCCGCCGTCCGCGCGCCGGTCGTCGCCCACCATCAGTGCGTCGCCGGGCGCCACGCCCAGCTCCTCCAACGCCGCCGTGAACAGCCGGGCGTCCGGCTTCTGGACACCGTGCCGGTACGACAGGACGTACGCGTCGACGTACTGATCGAGGCCGTGCGCGGCGAAGACGGGGCGCGGGTCCCAGCCGATGTTGCTGACGACGGCCACCGCAAGCCCGCGCTCGCGCAGACCGGACAGCACCTCGTGGGCGTCGGGGTAGGGCCACCAGGCGGCCGGCGTCATGTGTCGGTCGTACAGGGCGTCGTAGAGCCGCTCGTCGGGCAGCGGCACCTGGCGGGCCAGGCCCGTGTACGCGGCGCGGTGCCGGGAGGCGTCCACGTCGCGGGCGGCGACGAGCTCGGCGAGGTGCGCGGGCACGTTCATCTGGTGCGTGCTGCCGCCCGGCAGCGCTCCCGCCGCGTCAAGACCTTCGACGGCGCGCGCGAACTCCTCGTCCGGCAGCGCCAGTCCGGTCTCGTCGAGCACGGCACGCAGCCAGGTCTCGGTGGGCTCGATGCGGAAGAGGGTCCCTGAGAAGTCGAACAGCACGGCTTTGATCGTCATGCCGCCGATCCTCCGGTGCGTCGAACACGCTGGTCAAGCGCGGGCGTTGGGCGCACCCCACTTGTCGTACGCGGCCGTGGACAGCGTCACCGTCAGCGCGCCGAGCAGCCAGCCGGCCAGCACGTCGGAGGGCCAGTGCACCCCGAGCCACAGGCGGGTCAGGCCGACGCCGACGACCGACACCACGGCGAGCGCGAGCGCGGTGCACCACAGCGCCCGCCCGGCCCCGTGCCGCCGCAGCAGCCACAGGGTCAGCGCGCACACCACCGTCGCCGTCATCGCGTGCCCCGAGGGGAACGCCGCGTAGTGCGCCGAGTCCACCGGGTCGCGCCAGCCTGGGCGCGGCCGGTCGACGGCGGCCTTCAGGCCCTGTTGCAGCAGCGCGCCGACCAGGCAGGTGGCCGCCACCCAGCCCGCGAGCAGCCAGTCCCGCGCGTGCCGGAGGAGCACCAGCACGATCACCGCGCACAGGAGCCGCATGGTCCAGGGATCCCACACCCAGTCGGTCAGGACGCGGTTGACCTGGGTGACATCGGGTTCGGCGAGGGCCCTGCCGTGCAGCGAGCGGGCGATGTCCCGGTCGAGGTCCATCAACGGGCTCCAGCGCATCGCCACCAGGACGAGCAGGAGTACGCAGAGCAGGGCCAGCGCGGTGGTGAGCGCCAGGACGGGGCGGGGGCGTCGGGGCGGGGAGTCGAGCCGTGCCGGGTGCATGGGAACGATCCTCGCTCATCGGGCACGGCGCGGGCCATCCCGGTGGGCCGCGCGGCGTGGTGCCATCGCGGTGGGCCGGGCCGCGTGGTGCCACCCCGGTGGGCCGTGCCGCGGGGTGCTATCCCAGCGCCCGCAGCGCGGGGACGAAGGTGACCAGGAGGGGGACGAGCGGGATCAGCGCCGCGGCCGCCGTGAGGCGCAGCCGGTGCGCGGGCGACAGCCGCGACGGCGGCGCGAGCAGCCGGTGCACGCGCTGCGGGACCTGCGCGTGCGGCGTCGGACAGGGGCCGAACACCCCGCGGTCCTCGTTCAGTTCGACCAGGGCGAGCGCGATGCTCATGCGCCCGAAGCGGCGCGAGGCGACGTCGTCCGCCGCCAGCTCCACCAGGCGGTGCATCTCGTCACGGAACGAGGCGAACACCGGAACCTGCGGAAAGCCGGAGGCCAGCGCGCCCGAGCAGTGCAGCAGCCAGTCGTGCCGCCAGCGCGCGTGCCCCATCTCGTGCGCGAGCACCGCGTCCAGCTGACGCCCCTTCAGGCGCTGCAACGCGGCCGTGGTCATGACGAGTTGCGGCGTCGCGCCCGACATCCACCAGGCGTCGGGGCGCTTGCCCTCCAGGATGACGAGGCGGTCGGGGCCCGGCTCCTCGCCCGGCAACAGCGGGGCCCGCTCCAGGAGTTCGGCCCGCCGGGCGCGCCGCCGCGCGCGGGCGCCGTGCACCTCGCGCACCAGCATCGCCGCCGTCCACGCCCCGCCCAGGGCGAGCGTCACGGCGACGGTCGCCGCCCACGGCCCGGCGGCGCGCAGCGCGTACGCGTCCACCACCCCGTGCGGAGCCCCCGCGAAGACATGGCCGCGCACGGCGCCCCAAGCGGCCGCCGCGCTCAACGTCATCGACAGGGCGCAGCACAGCAGTACACCGGCCACCACGCACTGCCACGCCCACAGCGCGACGATCGGCTCCCGCTCCGTCCAGTCCGCGCGCGCGAGCAGCCTCGGCGCGACCAGGGCGGCAAGGGCGCCGAGCAGCAACAGTGCTACGGGGACCGTCATGACCGTCACCCTATGAGGCGAGCGCTACCCACGGGTATGGCCTGGGGCGTCAAGTGACGCACGCCACGGTTTCGTTGGTGGGCCCCTCACATCGTCAGCAGCATCGCGAGCATCCCGATTCCCATCGACAGCCGGCACGCCCGCGCCAGTTCCGGGCGGTCGCCCCAGCCGGCGGCGACAGCGGGTCCGGTGGCCGTCGTGGCCGTCTCGGCCGACGTGGCCGACGTGCCGGGAACGAGGCGGGCGCCCGACCACAGGACGTAAACCGTGAAGTAGAGCAGGAGCGCGCCCGTGAGGGCCGGGGCGCCCGCGCCGCCGTGGTGCGCGTGGGCCGCCGGGCGGACGGCCATCGCCACCGCCATGTAGGCCATGGCGAACGTGCCCGCCAGATGGTGCAGGTGATGGGTGCCCGTCCGGGAGGCCCACAGGGCGCGGAGCGCGGCGGCCCCGAACACGGTCGCGTACAGCAGCCACGCCCAGTGCGGGGGTGTGAGCACCGCCGCAGGGACGGCCATCAGCGCCATCCCGAATCCCATCAGGGCCTCGCCGCCGGCCGTGCGGCGCTGCTCCTCGACGTCGCTGCGCAGGCGCAGCAGGCAGTACGCACCGGTCGCCGCGCAGAGCGCGACCAGCAGCCATGCGGCCGAGAGCGGTCCGTGCACCGGGTCCCCCATCGTGTCCGTCTCGTCGTCGGTGTCCGTCAGGGGGATGCCCCGGCGGGCAGGGGCGTATGGCGGCGCAGGGGAGCACGGATGGTCGCGCGGGCGGATTGTGCGTGCGGTCACGAGTAATCGTTCACGGGTAAAACACCTGCTAAAGTTTTCTTATGAGCAGCACACCACCGACATCTCGCACCCCCGCCGTCCATCGCCTCCCGCTCGCCGGAGTGCTGCGCCTCAACAAGCCGTCGGACGTCTGGCCCAAGCCCGCGACCAGCGTCGTCGTCGCCACCGCGATACCGAACCTGACGCTGCTCGCCCTGGGCCGGCTCGACCTGGCCATGTACACGATGGCGGGCAGCCTGTGCGCCCTGTACGGGCACAACCTCCCGTACGCGGCACGCGCGCGTGCGCTCGCGTGGGTGGTCCTCGGGATGCTCGCGAGCGTCGCGGTCGCCCTGGTCTCCGCCTCGCTCACCTCGTCCGCGGCCGTCCTCGTCGCCATCGGCGCGCTGCTCGCCGCCGCCCAGAAGGCGCTGTGCGACGCCACCCGGATCGGACCGCCGGGACACCTGATCTTCACGTTCATCAGCTCGGCGACCCTGTTCGCGCCACAGACCCTCGGGCAGGTGCCGGGCCACCTCGCGCTGACGCTGGCCGCCGGCGCCGTGTCCTGGATCGTCGGCATGGCCCCCGCCCTCGTCCGGCCGCACGGGCCCGAGCGCCGCGCCACCGCCCGCGCGCTGAACGCCGCCGCCGCGTACGTCGAGCGGCCGGAGCACGCGCCCGCCCGCGGCGCGGCGGCCGCCGCCGTGCATGCCGCGTGGCAATCGCTGCTCGCCACCGGCGCGCGCACCGAGGCGCGACGCGCCCTGGAACGGCTCGTGCTGCGCGCCGAGGTCGCCATCGCGGCGCCGGGCGACACCGACGCGGAACGGCTGCGCGCCTGGGCGGTCGGGCTGCGCGGGGCGGGTTCGGTGCCGCGGCCCGCGCGCATCGCGGGGATGGACGACGAACTCCTCGGTATCGAGGCCGAGCTCGCGGGCGGCAAGCCCTCCCTGTGGCGGCGGATCGGCCCCGGCTCGCCGTTGCTGCCCATCGCCCTGCGCACGTTCGTCGGCTGCGCGCTGGCCGGATACGGTTCGCTCGCCGTCGGCGTCGGCCGCCCCTACTGGGCCCTCGTCACCGCCGCCTCGATCTACCAGGCCAACCTCGCGCTGTCCTGGAACCGCGGCATCCAGCGCGTCGTCGGCAACATCGCCGGCGTCCTCGTCTTCGCCGCCGTCGTCCCGCTCGCCCACGCCAGCCGGCTCGCCCTGGTCCTGCTCTGCCTGGCCTGCGCCTTCGGGGCCGAGGCACTCATCACCCGCAACTACTGGCTGGGCAGCCTGTGCGTGACGCCGATGGCGCTCCTGATCACCGAGTTCGCCCGCTACCAGGAGGCCGGTGAGCTGATCGGCGACCGCGTCGTCGACACCCTCGTCGGCGCCGCGCTGGGCGTCGTGGCCGCCATCGCCGTCACCAACCGCCGCGCCACCGACGGCATCGAGCAGGCCCTCGACGCCACCGACGGCGCCCGCTGGGCCGCCGAGCGCACGCTCGCGCTGCCCACCCCCGACCACGCCGCCCTGGAGACGGCCCGCCGCGGCCTCACCGCCGCCCTCGTCGAGCTGCGGGCCGCCGCCGACACCGCGGCCGGCGAGTGGTGGCAGCGCGCCCTGCCCGAGGAGCGGGTGCTCGCCGCCGAGCAGTCCGGGCACCGTACGCTCGCCGCCACGGTCCGGCGGCAGGCGAGGGCCGGCGACCCGAGTGGTGCGGGCGCCCGGAAGTAGCGGATAGTGGCGGACGCACAACGTTCGGCCCATGAGGAAGGTCCGGTCAGGCAGGCATGAGCACGCAGCAAGGCCCGGCGGCAACGGCGCCGCTCGACATCGTGTCGTCGGTCGTACGGCAGTGGCAGGCCGTACGCCCCGACATCGACACCGGCCCCATGGAGATCATCGGGCGCATCAACCGGTGCGCCGCGCTGCTCCAGCAGGCCGAGGACGCGCCGCTGCGGCACGCGGGCCTGACCAGGGCCGAGTTCGACCTGCTCGGCACGTTGCGCCGCACCGGCCGCGAACTCACCCCCGGCGACCTCGCCCGCGAGACCTTCGCCTCCGGCGCCGCCGTCACCAAGCGCCTCAAGCAGCTCCAGGAGCGCGGCCTGATCGTTCGCCGCGGCGACACCCGCGACCGCCGCGTCTCCCACCTCCGCCTGACGGACGAGGGTCGCGCCCTCGTCGACGAACTGCTCCCGAGTCAACTCGCGTACGAGGGGGCGGTCCTTTCGGGTCTCGGCGAGGGCAAGGACACGCAACTGAGCGCCCTGCTGGGGGAGTTGCTGCTCCAACTGGAGGGCCGACTGGGGAGCGGCCCCCAGTAGAGGCCGCTCTACGTGGAACCAGACCTGCGCAGGGCCCGCTCCACGCCCGTTCTACGCGGATCCCGCCCCACGCACGGCCGCTCCACGCAGGGCCCGCTCCCACGCAGAGCCCCTCAGCGCGGCACCGTCGCCCCCTCGACGCCGTACTCCTCGCGGCGCCCGCACATGCCCAGGCCGCCGTGGCGGGTCGGGGTCGCCGTGTGGGTCGTCGACGTGGCCAAGTAGCCGTCCGCGTCGCCCCGTTCCAAGGCGTCGAGCTGGGCTCCGGTGCGTTCGGCGGCGGCCAGCGCCCCGGTGCGCCACAGCTCGCGCCAGGCGGCCACGCGCGGGCGGACCAGTTCCGCCGCCGCCCGCTGGAACGCGCGGAGCGGCTCCGCGTCGCCCGCGGCGAGCGCCTCACGCAGCGGCAGATACCCCTCGACCGCGAGATCCCGGCGACGGCGCGCGGCGGCCTCCGCCTCCGGGCCCGCCGGACCGGGCAGCGCCGCAGCGGCCGCGTACTTCTCCGGGTCCGCCAGATACTCCGGCGGGAACGTGAAGACGGCGTCGCCCGCCTCCGGCAGCCCGCTGTTCTGCATCAGGACCGTGATCCGTAGGTCCGCTCCCTGCACCATCCGGTGCACCGTGCCCGGCTCGAACCACGCGAGCGAACCGGCTTCGAGAGGCGTGTCCCGGTAGCCGTCAGGGCTCAGCGTCTGCACGGCGCCGTGCCCGCCCGTCACGACGTACGCCTCCGTGCACACCAGGTGCAGATGCGGGCTGCCGCCGCAGACGCCGTCCGCGGCCTCCCAGCCGTACGCGGAGATGTGGGACAGGCCGATGCCGCCGGGCAGCGGCCTGTCCAGGCTCACCACGCCAGCTCCTTCAGGCGGGCGGCCACCCGCTCCTCGTCCCAGGCGCCGTCGGCGACCAGGATCCGGTAGCGATAGCGGAACGTCTCGCCGGCGGGCAGCGCGAACTCCTCGAAGAACGCCCAGGAGAACGCGACCGTAGGGATCGGCTCCGAGCGCACGAACCAGTGCGAGGCGTGGATCGCCTCCGCGTTCTCCGGAGCGTGCTCGAACACCAGCGTGGAGTGCCCGTCCACGTCGTCGTGCTCACCGGTGAACGCCAGCCACGGCCCCTGCGTCCCCATCAACTCGCCCTCGGCGTCCGGGCCGAAGACCTTCCCGCCGGTGAAGTCCCGGGGCCCGCGCCACTGCAGCCCCGTGTAACCGGCCATCTCGCGCCCCGCCGTGGTCGGTGAGCCGAAGCGCAGCGCCTCGCCGTCCGCACGCGTGTTGGTCAGCTCGATCGACCAGTCGACGGCGTACGAACCGGACTCCGCGTCCACTGCGTGCACCCGCACGCCGCGCCGCTCGCGGGCCCACTCGGCGCCCCCGTTCTCGATCCAGGTGAGGCGCTCGGACAGGGACAGCTCGTCGTCGCCCGCCTCGACGGCGTCGAAGCCGTCGTGGCGCATCGAGCCGATGCGGTCGTGCAGCGGCAGATAACCCTCGCCGTGGACATAGCAGTTGCCGCCCCAGAAGTTCTGCCCGGAGAGGTGGCTCGCCGTCATCTGCAGGCCCTTGTGCCAGCGGTGGTCGTTGGGCCGGTAGCCCGAGACCAGGTTGCCGGACAGGGTGCGCAGCGGATGCACGTACGGCTTGCGGGCCTCGAAGGCTTCGGGGTCCGGCTTGTAGACGTAGGAGAAGAGGTCCGTGCCGGTCGCGGTGGCACGCACCACGACCCGGTCGCCTTGATGGTGCGTGACCTTGAGGGAAGACGAGGCGGTGCTCACTGCTTCGGGCTCCATTCCGGGTGGTCGCCGTGCATCGCGGCGTAGAACGGGTCGCCGGGGCCGATCTCCCCGGCCGTGACCGTGGCGCCGGTGAACGCCGACTTGTACAGCGCGGCGGCGAACTCCAGCGTGCTGCGGGCGCTCTGCCCGCTGCCGGGCGGACGGCTGCCGGCGTCGTACGCGTCGAGCAGCGCGGTCAGTTGGGCGGTGTGCGAGCTGGGTACGTCGGCGGTGGGCGCGGGCGGCTGCGCGCTGCCCGGGGCCGGGGTGTAGCGCCAGTCGTCGTTGCCGTGCCCGTACAAGTGCGTCAGCTCGACCGTGGCCTTCTCGCAGTCGATACGGATCCGGCTCGTCTCGTCCGGCGAGAGCACGGAGTTGACGACCGTGGCGAGGGCGCCGTCGTCGAAGCGGACGAGCGCGGTCGACACGTCCTCGCTCTCCGTGTCGTGCACCAGGCGGGCCGCCATCGCCTTGATCTCGGTCCACTCGCCGAGCAGATGCAGCATCAGGTCGTACTGGTGGATGCCGTGGCCCATCACGGGGCCGCCGCCCTCGCTGGCCCACTTCCCGCGCCAGGGCACCTCGTAGTAGGCGGCGTCGCGGTACCAGGTCGTCTGGCAGTGGGCGACGAGCGGCCGGCCGAGCGAGCCCCCGGCCAGCAGCGAGCGGGCGTGCACGGCCCCGGAGCCGTAACGGTGCTGGAAGACGACGGAGGCGTAGGCGCCGCTCGCCTCCTCGGCGGCGGCGATCTCGTCGTACTCGGCAAGGGAGAGGGTGAGCGGCTTCTCGCACAGCACCCAGGCGCCGGACTTGAGCGCCGCGACGGTCTGCTCGCGGTGGAACACCGGCGGCGTGCCGATGAGGACGAGATCGGGTCGCGCCGCTTCGAGCATCGCGGTCAGTTCGGTGTGCACGGAGACGTCCGCGAAACCGGCCTCGGCGGCCTTGGCGCGGAATCCGTCGAGGCGGTCCTGGTCCACGTCGACGGCGGCGACGAGTTCGACGCGGTCGCGCAGGGAGGTGAGGGCGGGCAGATGGCTACCGGTGACGATCGCGCCGGTGCCGACGACGGCGGCACGCAGACGGGATCCCTGGCGGGAGGGGCTTGGCATGCGGGTTCCTCGCGGAGAGCTGACGGTGGGAAAGCGCTTTCCGTTCCGTGTGACCCTAAGTGGGGGGCGTGGGTCCGGACAAGGGGGGTCGGGCGGGGGAGTTCGCGGGGGTGACCGCGGGAACGGTCGCGAGAATGGCCGCCGGTTTGAAACGTATTAATGCCTTCGCGTCTCACGGTGGGGAAAGCTTCCGGAATCCATTGACAGGGATGTACGCGGCGGGTTCGTATGGACCCGCCTGCGGGTCGACCATCTGTCGCCGTCGAGTACGGAGCCGCGAGGCCGCCATCAATGGAGCGTTTCAAGAACGGTGAAGACGACTGTCCGCCGCGCAAGCGCTTTCTACTCGGTGCTGTGGCCTGATCACACCAAGGAGAGCCATGAGCGTGACCGCGTCAAAGGAGTCGCGTACCGCGGACGCGCCCGCCGCCGGGCGGGCGATGTCGAGGAAGGCCGCGGCCAGCGGCTGGATCGGCAGTGCCCTCGAGTACTACGACTGGTTCATCTACGCCCAGGCGGCGGCGCTCGTCTTCCCGGGGATCTTCTTCCCCGAGGGCAACGCGACGATCGCCGTGCTCGCGTCACTCGGCACCTACGCCGTGGGCTACGTCGCGCGCCCCATCGGCGCCGCCGTGCTCGGCCACTGGGGAGACAAGAAGGGCCGAAAGAACGTCCTCGTCCTGGCCATGCTCCTGATGGGCGTCTCCACGTTCGTCGTGGCACTTCTGCCCACCTACAGTCAGGTCGGGATCATCGCACCGATCCTGCTGACCCTCGTCCGCCTCGTGCAGGGTTTCGCCGTGGCGGGGGAGTTGAGCGGGGCCAGCGCGATGATCATCGAGCATGCTCCGCACGGCAGGCGCGGATTCCTCGCGAGCTTCGCCCTGCACGGGACCGTCGCCGGGCAGATCCTCGGCGCCGCGATCTTCCTGCCGATGTCGATGCTGCTGTCCGACGAGGCCTTCAAGTCCTGGGGCTGGCGCATCCCGTTCGTGCTCAGCGCGGTGGTCGTCCTCGCCGGCTTCCTGATCCGGCGCCGCGTCGAGGAGACGAAGACCTTCGCGGAGCAGCGGGAGACCGGCCCCGAGGCGCACAAGGTGCCATTCGTCGAGGCGTTCCGGGAGAACTGGCGCGAGATCGTGCGCGCGGTGTGCATGACGCTCGTCAACGTCATCGGGGTCACGGTCTCCGTCTTCGGCGGCGCCTACGCGACGCAGTCCGGCTACGGCGTCGGCATGAGCACGACCGTCTACCTCTGGATCCAGATCGCCGCGAACGTGGCGGGCATGTTCGTCGTCCCGGTCTTCGGCCACCTCTCCGACCGGTTCGGCCGCCGCCCCATCATGATCGGCGGTGGCCTGGCGGCGGGCCTGCTCTGCTACCCGTACCTATGGGCCGTGGGCGCGAACAACGTGCCGCTGACCTTCGCCCTCGCCGTCCTCTCCTGGGGCGTCGCCTACCAGTCCTGGAACGCCACGTTCGCCTGCTTCTTCCAGGAGCTGTTCCCTGCGGCCCGCCGCGTCACCGGCTTCGCGCTGGCCCAGAACATCGGCCTGGCGATCGTCGCGTTCCTGCCGACGATCTTCACGATGGTGGCGCCGCCCGGCTCCTCGAACGTGCCGCTCACCATCGGCACGCTCTGCCTCGCCATCACCGTCGTCGCTTCGATCGCGACATGGAAGTCCCCGGAGACGTACCGGATCCCGCTCGACCGGCTGGGCGTCCCGGATGCCGAGCCACTGTCCCGTGAGGAGTACGAGGAGCTGCGCGCGGCGGGGAAGTGAGGCGGTAGTGGGGGCGCAGAGCGGCAGTGGTGGGGGTGTGGAGCCGGGATGCCACCGGCCCCACACCCCCACCGGAACCGGTCTTCTACGGCGAGAAGTCGTCCCAGAACGCCTCACTCGCGTCGCCGTTCCATCCCGGTGAGCGCACGGAGCGCAGATCGTCACCGATGGCCTCAACCGAGCTGGCCTTCTTGGCCAGTTCGCCGGCTGCGTGGCGCAGCCGGGACGGCTCGCCGGGGATGAATGCCTTCGGGTCCGTGGACTCGCCCAGTTGGGCCGTCACCGGAGTACCGGCCCCTGCTGGGCCGCGAACGACCCGTTGACGAGCTGCTCCTGGCGCTCGTACTCGCGCGCGGTGTCGGCCAGTTTGTCGGCCGATTCTTCAGCGTCGTCCTTGAGCGTCTTGGTCAACGCCTGGTGCCACGTGCCCATCAGTTGCTCGAACGCCAACTCGGCTTCGGAATGGCCGAAGTCGGCGGTTTTCTCGGTGAGTTCGTCGAGATGGAGCTTGTCCACGTCGCTCACCGCGTCGCGGATCTTCTTGGCCGCGGAACGCAGCACTTCTGGCTCGACGGAATACCCCGTCATGGATCTCCCCCACGCCAATGTGTGATCACCCGAACCTGGCGAGCGGGGAGTCTAACGTGATCTTGGAGTTCGCGATTGCACGTTGATGGGCCGTCATGTGCCCAGCCGTGATGCGCTCAAAGAGGAGTCGGCGGGCGCGCGGGGGCGGCGCGACGGCGGCGAGGGTCTTCTCGATCGGGCCGGGCCGATTGGTGAACTCGGCCTGAAACTAGGACCGTTCGAGGTAACTGTTGTTTCGTGTGGACGGCTGAACGCGAAGCCCCCCACCCCGACGCTCTCTGCGGCGGGGGTCAGGGGGGCGCGAGCTCAGAAGGCATGAGCTGTTGCGAAGGCAATGGGGCGTGATTGGGCAGCCCCAATGGCGGTCAAGTGATCGGAAGGTGCGGTTTCTCCGGGGACATCGAGCGGCCGTCGACCCGCGCCGACACGACCTCCTGCAACTCCTCGGGAGAAAGATACGCGTCCGTCATCTCGAAGTCCCGGAGCGTCGCGGGGCGATGGCGCTGGAAGCCGGTGCGGACAAAGTCGTCGCCCGCGACGGCGTTGAGGGCCCAGTTCGCCGCCGTGCGGAAGCGCGCGGTCAGGGTGCGCAGCGCGCCGATGTGGTAGCCGCGTGCCACGACCTGGGCGGGCAGGCCCGTCAGTTGGATGCCCAGGGGCTTCGACACGGCCTGGATGCCGCCCAGGTCGACGACGAGGCCGAGGTCCTTGTGCCGGTAGGGCGTCAGCGGGTTGCCGCGCACGGAGGCGAGGATGTTGCGGGCCGCCGCCCAGCCCTGTCGCATCGCGTGCTGCGCGGTCGGCGGGCACATCGCGTCGCCGCCCTTGACGATGTCGGGGACGGCGGCCGCGTCGCCCAGCGCGAACACGCCGTCGAGGCCGGGCACCGTCAGCTCGGGGGTCACCACGAGCCGGCCGCGGTTGGTCTCCGCGCCGAGGGTCGCCACGAGCGGGCTGGGCGCGACACCGGCCGTCCAGATCAGCGTGTGGCAGGGCAGTTCGCGCCCGTCGGTGAGGTTGACCGTGTCCTCGGTGACGCTCTTCACCGACACCCCGAGCGAGACGTGCAGTCCGCGCCGCTCCAGGATGTCCATGGCCTTGTCGCCGAGCCGCTCGCCCAGCTCCGGCATGAGCTTCGGTGCCACATCGACCAGGTGCCACTTGATGAGTGACGGATCGAGCCCCGGGTAGCGCTTGACCGCTGCCGTCGTCAGGCGCTGGAGGTACGCGGCCGTCTCCGTGCCCGCGTAGCCGCCGCCGACCACCACGAACTGCAGCCGCGCCGCGCGCTCGGCCGGGTCGGAGCTGGCCGCCGCCAGGTCCAGCTGCGTGATCACGTGGTCGCGGATCCAGGCCGCCTCCGCGAGCGTCTTCACGCCGACCGCGTACTTGTCCAGGCCCGGGATGTCGAACTGGCGCGTCACACTGCCCGGCGTGAGCACCAGGTAGTCGTAGTGCTCGACACTGACCTCGCCGTTTATCTTCCGTACGACGACGGCCTTCGCCTGCGGATCCACACCGATCGCGCCGCCCGGCACGATCTCGGTGCGCCGCAGCATCCGGCGCAGCGGGACCGCCACGGACTGCGGCGTGAGCACGCCGGAGGCCACGTGCGGCAGCAGCGGCAGATACAGCTGGTGCGCGGTGGGGCTGACGAGCCGCAGCACCGCCTCTCCGGGCTTGAGCTCCTTCTCCAGCTTGTGCGCGCACTCCATCCCGGCGAATCCCGCGCCGATGATCAGGATCCGGGGGACGGACGACGAACGGGAAGCGCTGGTGTTCCGCGGAGTGGTCATGTGGGATCTCTCCTGGGGTGGGCTGCGTGGGACCAGTGATGCGTCGTCGATCCCTGCGTATCCGGATTCGGCAGGCCCGAATCCCGAACTCACGCCATCCTCCGTCCCCGGCCGGGCCACCGCACGCGATCCGGGGACCGTAGGGGACACCCCGCCCGCGCCCCACCACACCCGAACGGCCGCGTACGCGGGACCCCGCGGCGTAGGCCGTTCGAGCGAGGAGGGTCGCCGGGGCGGCTCAGATTCCCGGTCGGTACCGGATCGGATGCTCCTCGGGCACCTCCACGAGGACGATCTCGTGGCCGTCCGGGTCCGTGATCCACATTTCGACGAGGCCCCACGGCTCCTGGACCGGCTCCCGGACCACCGTGACGCCCCGCTCGGCCAGCTCCTGGTGCGCCGCGCGCACGTCCGCCACCTGCATCCACAGCTTGAGGCTCGGCACCACGGGATCCGCGGAGCGCCCCGCCACCTCCAGGAAGCCGCCGCCCAGGAAGTACACGGTGCCCCGCTCGGGCCCGCTGCCGAACTCCCGGTAGACCGCGAGGCCCAGCGCCTCGCCGTAGAACGCCCTCGACCGCTCGGGGTCGGTCGGCCGGATCAGGACCCTGCTGCTCAGTACGTGAACCATGCCGACGCAGCGTAGTGCGGTCGCGTTAATCTCGACGGCGCCCCGTACGCCCGCCGCCCAAGAAGTCGGAGAACGCCCCATGACCATCGTCGACCTTGCCTTCCGTGACGCCGCACCCGAGGACGTCGACGTGCTCGTCGCGCTCATCGAGTCGGCCTACCGAGGGGACGCCAGCCGGGCCGGCTGGACCACGGAGGCGGACATCCTCCAGGGGCAGCGGACCGACCCGCAGGGCGTGCTCGAGGTCATCGAGGCGCCCGACAGCCGGCTGCTCACGGTGGAGCGGGACGGCACGGTCGTCGCCTGCTGCCAGCTGGAGCACCGCGGCGACCACGCCTACTTCGGCATGTTCGCGGTCAGCCCCGCCCAGCAGGGCGCCGGACTCGGCAAGACGATCATCGCGGAGGCCGAGCGCAGGGCCCGCGAGACGTGGGGCGTCAGCGAGATGCACATGACGGTGATCGACGCCCGCGAGGATCTCATCGCCTGGTACGAGCGCCGCGGCTACCGCCGTACGGGACGGTTCAGCCCCTTCCCGTACGGCGACGAGCGCTTCGGTATCCCTCAGCGCGACGACCTGAAGTTCGAACTGCTCGTCAAGCCGCTCGACGACTGACGACGCGGTGCGTCACGCGGTGAAGCGGCCCGTCCGCTTGATCTCCGGGTAGTCCGTGGTCGCGCCGTCGAGGCCGAGCGCCCGCACCAGCCGCAGATCGTCCTGGGTGTTCACGACCCAGCCGATGATCCGCAGGTCGGCCTTGCGGGCGTGCTCGACGATCTCCTGCGTGAGCCGCCGGATGTTGAGCACCAGCGTGGTGGCCCCCGCCGTGACGGCCCGCTCGACGACGCCCGTGCCGTAGCGGCTGGCGACCAGCGCCGTACGTACTCCCGGCACCAGCCGGGCGATCTCGGCGATCGCCTCGTCGTGGAACGAGATCACCTCGACGCGGTGTACCAGATCGCGGCGCAGCATCACGTCCGCGAGGGCCCGCGCCGCCGCCGTGTCCTTGATCTCGGCCTGCAACGGGGTGCCGACCGCGTCGACCACCTCTTCGAAGACCGGTACGCGCTCGCCGCGTCCCGCGTCGAGGCCGCGGATCTCGGCGAGGGTCTTCTCGGCGATCGGCCCGTGACCGTCCGTGGTCCGGTCGACGTCGGCGTCGTGCATGACGACGAGCGCCCCGTCCTTGCTCAGGTGCAGGTCCAGTTCGATGATGTCGAGGCCCCCGCGCTCGGCGGCGACGAAGGACCGCAGGGTGTTCTCGGGTTCGACACCCATGGCCCCGCGATGCCCGATGGTGAGGAAGTTCAAGGTCGTCTCGCCTCCGTCGACTGGCGCTCGGTGCTGCCGCGCGGACGCGACAGACTCGTACACTAACGGGCCGTCTGCGCGAGGGAACCGTGCCTGCGCGAAGGACCGGAGTCGTGGGTTCTGGTGCCCACCACCCCGAGGATCAGTCCAGTGATCACGGCGGCGACGAGGACGGCACGGGTACTCATGGCGGATGCGCCTCCGGGCGGTACGGGCGGGGCTTCGGCCCGTCCTACCGTGCGGCTCTGACTCGGCGCGAGTCCGCTCACCCGGTGGTGGGCGCGTCCTCACAGGCGTTGACTTCCCGGGAGCCGGGCAGTGCGTCCAGGTCCGCCAACATGCCCCGCGCGAGCCCGACTTCGGCCTCGAGGTGCCGCTCGCTCCAGCGCAGCGCGATCTGCGGGTGCGCCCACGCCTCCACGCCGTCCGCCCGCGCGAGCGCGTCCCGCACCTCCTTCAACTCGCCCTCGGTGCGAGCCACATGCTCCTCGACGAGGGTCCGCAGCCGTTCGGGGGCGGCGAGATGGCCCAGCCAGACGCGCAGCAGCACCGGGTGCCGCAGCGACACGGCGGCCGTGTCCTGGTCGTCCGCCGCCCACGCCGCGAGCGCGTCCCTGCCCGCGCGCGTGATGGCGTACGTGCGCTTGGTGCGCGGCTCCTCAGGGCCCGAGCGCCTGGACGTGGCGTAGCCGAGCCCCTCCAGTCTGCGCAGCTCGGCGTAGATCTGGCTGAACGCGGGGGAGCCGTAGAAGAAGCGCAGGGACGCGTCCGCCCATTTCTTCAGCTCGTACCCGGTCCGCTCGCCGGGCGGGAACGACAGCAGCCCGAGCACGGCCCAGGCGGTCGGCGGCAGCTGCGTGGTCGGCATGGCTCCGCATTGAAGCCAGCTTCAGGTCACGGGCGCAAGACCCCATCGCGCCGCAGCCGCGCGGAGAGGTGGTGCTGGAGCGGCTGCCCGACGGCGGCCATGTCGTGGCTGAACGTCAAGGTCCCGTCATCGGTGAGCGTGTAGCGGCGACCCGTCGCGTCGACCTGCTTGGCCGTCGGGGTGAGGCCCACGGTGTGCGTGGTGAGCTCGACGGTGCCGTCGACGGCCTGCCCCACCATCACCTCCGCGATCCCGGTGGGCTGCGTGATCAGTGCCTCGACGCGGCCCTCGGGCTGGATCCGCCACCAGCCGCTCTCGCGCGCGGCGGGCCGCACGGGGGCGTCGTCGGCGTCGATCAGCCAGGCCCGCGCCTCGTAGTGCAGAAAGGGCCGGCCGTCATGGCTGAAGGTGACCTCCTGCGCGTACGTGAAGTCGCCGTCCAGTGTGGGGTATTCGCCCCGGCCCCGGCCGTGCCAGCTGCCGATCAGGCCGAGGACGGGCGCGAGCAGCGGATGCGGCTCGGGGGTCTCGCCGTACGGGTACGAGGGCGCGGGTGCGGGGTCGAACATGGGTGACTCCTGGGGCTAGGGGGTTACCAGGGAAGCGTAGAGCGTGTCCCGGCCGCCCCTCCGCGGTGTCGTGGCCCTTCCCATCTATGACGAGCCGTCATATAGCTATTAGTCATATGGCAACCCGTCCAGACCCCGGGAGGGAACCGTGAAGTTCAGCGTCATCTTCGAGGCCCAGCTCGCCGACCCCACCGTCGAGCGCGAGCACCAGTTGCTGCGGGACAGCGTCGAACAGGCCGTGTTCGCCGAGGAGATGGGCTTCGACCGGATCTGGGCGGTCGAGCACCACTCCCTCAAGTGGTACGCGCACATGTCGGCGCCGGAGATCTTCCTGACCTGGGTCGCGGCGCGCACCTCCCGTATCCGCGTCGGGCACGGCGTGGTGTGCATGCCGTTCAACTTCAACCACCCCGCGCGCGTGGCCGAGCGTGCCGCGATGCTCGACCTGCTGTCCGGCGGGCGGCTCGACCTGGGGGCGGGGCGCGGCGGCACCACGCAGGAGACGTCGCTGTGCGGGGTCGACAAGGAACGGACCACGCAGGAGGTCGAGGAGGCGCTGAGGATCATCGGGAAGGCGTGGGAGAAGGACGAGCTGGAGCACCACGGCCCGCTCCTCGACATCGACTCGCACCCGATCCTGCCCCGTCCCGCCCAGACCCCGCACCCGCCGCTCTTCCTCGCGTGCAGCCGCACGGAGACGCTGCGCCAGGCCGCCGAGCTCGGCGTGGGCGCCCTCGTGATGGGGTTCGCGGGACCGGAAGCCATCGCCGACATGCGCGGCGCCTACGACGCGGCGCTCGCGGCGCGCACCCCCGAGCGCCTCGTGTCGTCCGTCGTCAACGACCACTTCTCCGTGCTCTGCCCCACCATCGTGCTCGACGACCGGGAGACGGCCCGCAGCATCGGCATCCGCGGCCAGCGCTTCTTCGCGCAGTCCATCGGCCACTGGTACGGCGGCGCGGGCATCCCGGACGAGGCCGTCGTGGAGGGCGCGGACGAGGCGGAGGAGATGCGCCGGGCCGCCGAACAGGTCGTCGCCCGCCTGCACGAGCACCACATCCCGGTCCGTCCCACCGCCACGGCCACCTTCAACGCCGACCACGCGTACGGCACCGCCGACGACGCCATCGCCTACGTCGAACGCCTCCGTGACGCGGGCGCCGACGAGATCATGTGCCTGATCCAGATGGGCACGGTGCCCCAGGAGGCGTGCATGGAGACGCTGCGGCAGTGGGGCGAGAAGGTGATCCCGCACTTCCGGGACCAATAGCCCCGCCGGCGATTGAGGCGCGGGGTTCGGGGCAGAGCCCCGTGACGTCGCGCACGGCCGACCGCGGCCGAGCATCCATCCCCGCCGAACCAAGGAGCCGCCCATGACACCCGACCCGGTCGACCGCCTCGCGCCCGAGGCCCGGCCCCTCGTCGACGCCATCACCGCCGCCTTCCCCGACCTCGGGGGCGCCGTCACCGACGCCGTCGAGGCCCGCGGGATCCTCGCCGCGGCCCCCGACTCCCCGTTCCCGGCACCGGTGGTGGGGGCCGTCGAGGACCGCGAGATACCCGGGCCGCCGGACGCGCCCGCGATCCCCGTGCGGGTGTACCTGCCGGAGCCGGACGCCGCGCCGGGGCCCCGCCCCGTCGTCGTCTTCTTCCACGGCGGCGGCTGGGTCGTCTGCGACCTCGACAGCCACGACCACACCGCCCGCGCCCTGTGCCGGGACGCGGGTGCCGTCGTCGTGTCGGTCGACTACCGGCTCGCGCCCGAGGCACCGTTCCCCGCCGCCGTCGAGGACGCGTACGCCGCCGTGTGCTGGGTCGCCGACCACGCGGACGAACTGGGGGCCGACCCCGAGGCGTTGACGGTGGCGGGCGACAGCGCCGGCGGGAACCTCGCCGCCGTCGTCGCGCAGATCGCCCGCGACGAGGACGGTCCCGCCATCGCGCGCCAGGTCCTCGTCTACCCGGCCACCGACGCCCGCCAGAAGTCCGGCTCCTTCGACGCCAACGCCGAGGGCTACTTCCTCACCGCCGCCCACTGCGGCTGGTTCCGCGAGCAGTACCTGGGCGCCGACGGGGACCCCGCCCACCCGCACGTGTCGCCGCTGCTCGCGGAGGACCTCGCCGGGCTGCCCGCCGCGCACATCGTCACGGCCGGCTGCGACCCGCTGTGCGACGAGGGCCGCGCGTACGGGAAGGCGCTGCGGGACGCGGGCGTCGCGGTCACAGAGGGCCACTTCCCGGGGATGTTCCACGGATTCTTCGGGTTCCCCGAGCTTCTGGAGGACTCCCGGCAGGCCTTGGCGGGCGCGGCAGAGGCGATCGCCGCCACCGCCCGGCACGGGAAAAACAGCGGTGATCTAGGGGGTGACGCAGGATAATTTCCCGAGTCCCCCCTTGTGGTCGGGAACCTCGCGTGCATACGGTGTTCTTACGCGAGGTTCTCCCGTGGAGGTTGGGACATGACGGAAATTCTTGTGCAGGCCGGCGAGGAGGGGGCGGATTCTCCGGTCCAGGTGGTCGGACCCAGGGTGGTGGAACACCCGGCCTGGCCGTTGCTCAAGGACGCCGTGGAGGAGTTCAGGCCCCTACAGAGCAAGGACGGGTCGATCGACTTCGAGGCCGAGGACGCCCCGGCGAAGGCCGACGCCGAGCGGATCCTGGGCCGGGTCATGGCCGCGGTCGAGGAGCTCGCCCCGCTGCTGCCGCACGACGTCGCGTACCACGAGGCGCTCGTGCACGACCTGCGCCGCTGGGCGGACGGCGGCTTCGCGGTCCCGGACTTCCTGGACTCGCTGCTCGCCTTCCAGCCGGCGGCCCAGCGCCGGGACGGCCTCCAGCACCTGGTGGTCTTCCCGATGTACACGCAGAACGGCAACCCGGACCGCAATCTGGAAGCCGTCGTCCTGAAGATGGTCTGGCCGCAGTGGCTCGCCGAGCTGGAGGCGACCCGCTACGACAACCCCCTCTTCTGCGGCATCACCTTCGAGGACTTCACCTCCGGGTACGACACGAACTCGGCGGTGCTCTTCCCGGAGACGATCGCCGTGCGCGAGGCGCCCGAGCGCTTCTCCTGGGGCGGCATCTTCTGCGACCGCGAGGCGGCCCGCTTCCGCCGCGTCACCGAGGCCGCCGTCGACATCCTGGGCGTCGAACTGCCCAAGGACATCGAGGAGATGGTCGGGGACCAGGAGCGCTGCCAGCAGGCGTTCGTGCTGTGGGACATGGTCCACGACCGCACGCACAGCCACGGCGACCTGCCCTTCGACCCGTTCATGATCAAGCAGCGCCAGCCGTTCTGGATGTACGGCCTCGAGGAGCTGCGCTGCGACCTCACCGCCTTCAAGGAGGCCGTGAAGCTGGAGGCGGACGGCGTCCCGCAGGCGCGCGACGTGCAGTACGCCGTGCTCTTCGACCGGATGTTCCGCTTCCCGGTCACCGGCGACCGCGTCAAGAACTACGACGGTCTGGGCGGCCAGCTGCTCTTCGCCTACCTGCACAAGCACGACGTGGTGCGCTGGACGGACAACAAGCTGCACCTCGACTGGCAGCGCGCCCCCGAGGTCACCAACCAGCTGTGCGGCGAGATCGAGCAGCTGTACCGGGACGGCATCGACCGCCCGAAGCTGGTGCACTGGTTCGCCGCGTACGACCTGGTGTCGACGTACCTGTCCCCGCACCCCGGCTCCACCTGGGCCAAGGGTCCGGACGCCCTGGACACGTCCCTGCCGCCCCGCAAACTCGTGGACGAGGTGCTTCCCGACGAGTTTCCGCTCAGCATGTTTTATGAGGCGCTTTCGAAGAAGCTGAAGAAGGTGATCGCCTCCACGAAGGGGATCACGGCACAGAGCACCAATGGGGTCTCCCCTGCTCGAGCGGATTCGAGAGCTCGGGGATGGGTGGCCGCGTGAGCCACGGCGAACAGCAGCAGGAGGCGACGGACATGACCGACACCAACGGGACCAGGGACACGCTGGGCGGTGCGGTGATCGCGGTCGCCGGAGCCGCGGGTCCGGCCGGAAAGGCCACCCTCAAGCGACTCGCGGAGGCCGGTGCCACCGTCATCGGGGCCGACGCGGACGCGGAGCGCCTGGTGGCCGCCGTCGACGAGGCGCGCTACGCGCACGGGGGCGCCACCGTCATCGGCGACAACGTCGACCTGCTCGACCTGCACGCCACCCGCGATTGGGCGGGCCGCATCGAGAAGGACTTCGGCCGGGTCGACGGCCTCGTGCACCTGGTGGGCGGCTGGCGCGGCGGCGCGACCTTCGCCGACACCGACCTCGCGGACTGGGACCTGCTCGAAAAGCTTCTGATCCGCACGGTGCAGCACACCTCCCTCGCGTTCCACGAGGGCCTGTCCCGCAGCGACCGCGGCCGCTATCTGCTGATCAGCGCCGCGGGCGCCGCCAAGCCGACCGCGGGCAACGCCGCGTACGCAGCCTCCAAGGCCGCGGCCGAGGCGTGGACGCTCGCGCTCGGCGACGCCTTCCGCAAGGCGGGGGGCGAGGCGGGCCCGCAGCAGGCGGCTGCGATCCTGGTGGTCAAGGCGCTGGTGCACGACGCGATGCGCGCCGAACGCCCCAACGCGAAGTTCGCGGGCTTCACGGACGTCACGGAGCTGGCCGAGGCCATCACCGGCGTCTGGGAGCGGCCCGCCGCCGAACTGAACGGGACCCGTCTGTGGCTGACCGAGAAGCCGTGAATCCTGCGAAGACCGACGCCCACCGGCGTCACGACCCCGACACCAGGGGCTTCGCCAGCGACAACTACGCGGGGGGCCACCCCGAGGTGATGGCGGCGCTCGCCCTCGTCAACGGCGGGCACCAGGTCGCGTACGGCGGGGACGCGTACACGGACCATCTCCAGCAGATCATCCGCAGCCACTTCGGCCCGACCGCCGAGGCGTTCCCGGTGTTCAACGGCACGGGGGCCAATGTCGTCGCGCTCCAGGCGGTCACCGACCGCTGGGGCGCGGTGATCTGCGCCGAGTCCGCGCACATCCACGTGGACGAGGGCGGCGCCCCCGAGCGGATGGGCGGCCTGAAGCTGCTCACCGTGCCGACCCCGGACGGCAAGCTCACCCCCGAGCTGATCGACCAGCAGGCGTACGGCTGGGACGACGAGCACCGGGCGATGCCGCAGGTCGTCTCGATCACGCAGTCCACCGAACTCGGCACGCTCTACACGCCCGACGAGATCCGCGCGATCTGCGAGCACGCCCACGAGCACGGCATGACGGTGCACCTCGACGGCTCGCGGATATCCAACGCCGCCGCGTCCCTCGACGTCCCCATGCGGACGTTCACGAACGCGGTCGGCGTCGACATCCTGTCGCTCGGCGGCACCAAGAACGGCGCGCTGTTCGGCGAGGCCGTCGTCGTCCTCAATCAGGACGCGGTGCGCCACATGAAGCACCTGCGCAAGCTTTCCATGCAGCTGCACTCCAAGATGCGCTTCCTGTCGGTGCAGTTGGAGGCGCTGTACGCCAAGGACCTGTGGCTGCGCAACGCCCGGCACGCCAACGAGATGGCCCAGCGCCTCGCCGAGGGCGCCCGCGCCGTCGACGGCGTCGAGATCCTCTACCCGGTGCAGGCCAACGGCGTGTTCGCCCGGCTCCCGCACGACGTGTCCGAGCGTCTGATGAAGAAGTACCGCTTTTACTTCTGGGACGAGGCGGCCGGCGACGTGCGCTGGATGTGCTCCTTCGACACGCGCGAGGAGGACGTCGACTCCTTCGTGGCGGCCCTCAAGGAGGAGATGGCGCGCTAGCCGCTCATCGCATAGGTATGCGGTCGACCGTAAATGCATTGACTTACGGTCGATCGCATTTCTATGCTCCCGAGGCATGGAGCTGATCCAGCAGAACCCCGATCTGTCCGAGTACTTGGCGGCCGACGAGGCCGTCGACCACCACCACCCGCTCGTACGCGAGACGGCGGCGCGCCTCGCGCGCGACGTCGCCGACACATATGCATACGCCCATGCCGCCTACGAATTCGTGCGGGACACCATCCCGCACTCCGCCGACAGTGGAGACCCGCGCGTCACGTGGCGGGCGTCGGACGTCCTGGAGCAGGGCACCGGAATCTGCCACGCGAAGGCGCACGCGCTGGCGGCGCTGCTGCGCGCCGAGGACATCCCGACGGCGCTCTGCTATCAGCGGCTGACGCACGACGCGGGCACGGGCTGGTGCGTGCACGGGCTCGTGGCCGTCCGGCTGCGCGGCGCGTGGCACCGGCAGGACTGCCGGGGGAACAAGCCGGGCGTCGACGCCCAATTCGCCCTGGCCGGGGAGCGGCTGGCGTGGATCCCCGATCCGGCGGCCGGGGAGGCGGACTACCCGGCGCTCTTCGACGCGCCGCACCCGGCGGTGCTCGACGCGCTGCGCGGCGCGCCGGACCGTCCGTATCTCTGGGAACACCTTCCGGACGCACTCCCGGACGTGCTCCCGGTGTGACTCAGCCGGCCTCGGCGGCCTTGACCTCTTCCGGGGTCGGCGCGGTGCCGCCGAGGTGGGCCGGCATCCACCAGGTGTCGTCGGGGCCCTTGGGGCGCACCGGGTAGGCGCGCTGCGCGGCCTCGAGCAGCTCCTGCATGCGCGTGCGCAGACGGCGCGTGATCGCTCCCGCGTACTGGTCGCTCGGCGCCTCCATGGCCTCACCGACGCGGACCGTGATCGGGATGTGCTGCCGCTTGAAGTTCTTCGGGCGGCCCTTGGTCCACAGCCGCTGCGTGCCCCACAGCGCCATCGGGACCAGCGGCACCCCGGCCTCCTGGGCCAGGCGCACGGCGCCCGTCTTGAAGCTCTTGAGCGTGAACGACTCCGAGATCGTCGCCTCCGGGAAGACCCCGATGATCTCGCCCGAGCGCAGCGACCGCAGCGCGTGCTGGTACGCGTGCTCACCCTGGGAGCGGTCCACCGGGATGTGCTTCATGCCGCGCATCAGTGGGCCGGAGATCTTGTGCCGGAAGACCGACTCCTTCGCCATGAAGCGGACGAGACGCTTTTGCGGCAGAGCCGCCAGGCCGTCGAAGATGAAGTCCAGGTAGCTGATGTGATTGCTGACCAGGACCGCTCCGCCGGTACGCGGAATGTTCTCCGAGCCCTTGCAGTCGATCTTCAGGTCGAGCGCCTTGAACATCGTGCGGGCGGCGCCGATGACCGGAGGGTAGACGAGCTCTGCCATGGAGGGGGTTGGCCCTTCAGTAAGTTACGCGGCCGTAGGTTTTCCGGCTTGCGCAGATCGTGCCCCATCAACGGCCGGGTGGCCAGTCCTGGTTCCGCGGTCGTACGAGATCCTTGTCACGTGCCGGGAATACGCGAACGGCGGGAAATCGCTGCACCGGAGGCGGCGGAACGAAGGAGGAGCAGGGTGGCGGTCGGTGAACAGACGTGGGACGCCGCGCAGTTGGGCGAGGAGCTGGGGGAGCGGGCGACGCTCGTGCAGTTCTCCAGCGCGTTCTGCGCCCCTTGCCGGGCCACCCGCCGGGTCCTCGACGAGGTCGCCGCGATGGTGCCCGGCGTGTCCCACGTGGAGATCGACGCGGAGGCCCGCCTCGATCTCGTACGCGACGCGGGCGTGCTGAAGACCCCGACTGTGCTCGTCCTCGACGCGCGCGGACGTGAGGTGCGTCGGGCCGCGGGGCAGCCGCGCAAGGCGGACGTCATCGCGGCCCTCGGCGACGCGGTGTGACCGAGCGGCGACGCTGGCGCGTGACGCATCTCCCAGATGACGGAACGCACTTGACTGCACGCACCACGTATCGTCAGGGTGACCTTATGCCTTCGGAACTCCTTCTCGTCGAGCGGGTCCACGTGGACCTGGCTCGCTGTTCGAGCGCCCGCTGTCCGCGCGTCTGACGCAGCCACGGCCCCTTGCTCGAACCCTCCTGCCAGAAGGACAACTCCATGACGGCCATGCCCGACCTGCGCACCGCCCAGGCAGCGACCCCCGACCTGTTCCGCTCCGTCTTCCGACAGCACGCGGCCGGTGTGGCTGTGGTCACGGCGCCCGGTGCGGCCCCCGTCGGCTTCACCGCCACCTCCCTCGCCTCCGTCTCCGCGACGCCCCCGGTCATCTCCTTCGGCATCGGTGTCGGCTCGTCGAGCTGGCCGACCGTCGCCGAGGCCGAGCATGTCGGCGTGCACATACTCGGCGAGCACCAGGCCGATCTCGCGGCGACGTTCGCGAAGAGCGGCGCCGACCGTTTCGGCGCGCCCACCCGCTGGTTCGAAGGACCCGAAGGCGTGCCGATCGTCGACGGGGTGCTCGCCTGGCTCGTCTGCAAGGTCATCGCGCGGGTGCCCGCGGGGGACCACCAGATCGTGCTCGCGGAGGCGGTCTGCGGCGACCCGGCGGGCGCCGGCCGCCCGCTGCTGTACCACCGGGGCCGCTTCAACGGGCTGCGCGACTGAAAGTTCCTGTACGGAGCGGTTGCGCACCGTTGGCAAGCTCACAGTTCAAAGCGCTTGCTTAGTGGGCATAACCTGGGTGTACTGGCGAGTAACCTTTTGATCGGAGCGCGGGCCGCCCCGACCGGAAGAGTCCGCACAAGGCGCATATGCTGCCTAGACAGCCGCCCAGATAAAGACGATTGCAGTAGGAGAGCCGGCGTGAGCTTGAGGATCGTTGTCACCGTGAAGTACGTGCCGGACGCCACGGGCGACCGGGGTTTCGCCGATGACCTGACGTTGGACCGTGACG
>NZ_JBITCS010000047.1:0-56049 GCF_044453445.1 Streptomyces sp. NPDC051684
GAGGCGACGCGGAGCGTCGTCGACCGACGACAACGCCGCGAGCGTGCGTGCCAGGCCCCGCGAGCCCGGCCTGATCCAAACGACAAGCCCTAGCACCCCGCCCATGCACTGTCGAAAGGGCCGGCCCCTCCGGGTGGAGGGACCGGCCCATTCGGCGGGTGCGGGCGGCCTCAGCGCGTGGCCAGGGTCTCCTCGGCCAGGCCGAAGGAGAGTGTCATGCCGGCTCCGCTGACCCCGTTGACCACGGTGACACCGGGCTCGGGGTCGACCACCAGCTCGGTGCGGCCGTCGCGCAGCGAGGGGTAGTGGCCGACCCAGCGCTCGGTGACCTCGGCCTCCGGCGGCAGGGCGGCGAACGTGTCCAGGTACTCCAGGACCGCGTCGTCCACCGCGCCGTCCGCGAACGGGCCGAGCGTGGAGCCGTAGGCGTGCGAGTCGCCGAGCGTGATGCGCCCGTCGGCGGTCTGCGAGACGAGCACGTGGATGCCGTGCTCGCGGTGGAACGCCCGTTCCGTGCCCATCCGTTGGGCGAGCGCGGCCTGCGAGGCGCAGCCGTCGAACGCCGCGTAGTGGAGCAGGGTGAGTCCGCCGCAGAGCATCGGGCCGAGCGTCCGGCCACCGGCGAGCGGCGCGGTGCGCATCATCTGGAGCTTGCAGCGCGTCAGACCGCTGTCGGCGAACACCTCCGGGTACAGCGAGGCGAAGTCGTTGCCGGAACAGACGAAGACCTGATCGCAGTCCCAGTCCCCCGAGGTAGTGGAGACGGTGGGCATCGATATGCCCTGGACGTGGGTGCCCCAGCGGAACTCGACGCCGTACTCGGCGGCCAGGTACTCGGCGACGGCGGGGATCGCCCGGCGCGGGTCGACATTGACCTCCGTAGGACTCCACATGGCGGCGCGCAGGCCGTCGCGGCGCACGAACCCGGAGCGCTCCGCCGCCTCGTCGGCGGTGATCATCCGGGTGCCCCGTTCCCGGGCCGCATCGCTGAGGTGCAGGAACTCCTCCAGGACCGCGACCTCGTCGGGGTGCGTGGCCAGATGGAGCGAGCCGGTCTCGGGTGCCCACAGGCCGGTCTTCGCGGCGACCTCCAGCCACACCTCACGGCTGCGCAGCGCCCGCTCGTACACCTTTCCGCGCTGCTGTCCGACGGACCAGATCATCCCGAAGTTGCGGATCGAGGCGCCCACCGCGAAGTCGTCGCGCTCGAAGACGACGACCCTGCGGCCCTTGCGGGCGGCGGCGAGCGCGTGGGCGAGCCCGACGATTCCGGCACCGACGACGACGGTGTCCGCGTGCTGACGGTTCATGTGTGTCTGCCTTCCGATACGGGGCGGTAAAAGGGACGTCTACCGGGGGGTGGGGACGGTTACGGGGACGGTGTCACTGCGCGTCGGCCGTGCGCGGACGGCGGTTCCAGTGGGGGATCATGACTGCTCCGGCCAGCGCGGCGGCGACGGAGAAGATGAGGAACAGTGCGGAGCCCGAGAGGAATCCGGGCAGCAGTCCGCCGAGGATCGCGCCGACCGAGCCGCAGCCGTTGACCAGGCCCGCTGCGGTGCCTGCCCCCTCCTCGGCCCCGAAGTCCACGGCCGCGACACACGAGATCATCGAGTCGGCGGCGTACACGGACAGTCCGATCACGGCGAGCAGGGCGACCATGACACCCACGCTGCCGGTCCCGGTGAGCGGGATGAACAGGCCGAGGACGACGGTCAGCACGGCGAGGGACAGCGCACAGGCGGGCACCCTGCGGGACTGGAAGAGCTTGTCGGACACCCAGCCCACGGCGATCGGCGCGACCACACCCGCGGCGCCGAACGCGACCGGGATGACCGTCGCCGCCACCTTGTCGACGTGCGGCAGCCGCTGGCTGACCAGGACCGGGCCCCACAGCAGGATCGCGTAGCGGGCCGGTTTGAGCAGGAAGTAGGAGGCGCCCAGGGTGAGCACCATGGGGTCGCGCAAGGTCTTGCGGTACAGGGCGAGGCCACCGCCGCGCCGCTTCGTGCCGGCTACCTCGCCCGAACTCCCCTTCTCCTCGGGCGCGTTGCGCTGGAACAGGACGAAGAGCACCAGGACGACCGCGAGGGTCGCGGACCCGCAGAAGAACGCCGCGTGCCAGCTGTCGAAGACGGAGTACGCGAGCCAGCCGAGGAACGGGGGCGCCGCGAGGCCGCCGAACGCGTAGTTCGTCGACCAGAACCCGAGCACCCTGCCCCGTTCGGCGACGGGGAAGAACGAGCCCATGTTCTTGCACAGCGGCGCCCAGCCGGCCGACTGCGCCAGGCCCTGGATCACCATGGCCCCGCCGAAGACGAGCAGCGCGCTGGAGGCGCCCATCAGCAGGCCCGCGCCGATCGCGCCGACCATGCCGGTGATGACGACGACGCGCGGGCCGAACCGGTCGGACCACGCTCCCCACACGAACTGCCCCACGGCGTACGCCGCGAGATAGATCGAGTCGATGACACCGAGGACGCGTTCGGAGAGGGTGTGGGAGAGGACGGGATCGTCCAGGATGCCCAGCTTGGCGACGGAGAACGCCTGCCGGACGAAGTAGAAGCCCGCGTACGCGATCCAGGTGACCGCGAAGATCTGCCAGCGCAGCCGGGGGTTCACCAGGTGCGGATGGACGGTGCGTTGGGCCTCGCGGGTGGTGACTGGTGGATCGGTTTCGGCCATGGGGAGTCCCATCCTCGGCGGATCCGGATATGGCACGGCCCCGGCGCGCACCTCGGCGGCGCGCCGGGGCCGGAGTTGATGTACCGACTACCCCTCGTGACGTCAGGCGGTGAGCGGCTCCCCCGCCGCCGCGTGGCAGCCGATCCAGTAGGCGTCGAAATTGCGCAGCCGATGCCCGGCCGGAAGCTCGACGGGCCGGTTGACCAGGACCGGCACACGCTGCTCGGTCAGGCCGCCGTGCGAGCGCAGCGGCTCCTTGAAGCCGGAGATGTCGTGGCGGGCCCCGGTCGTGCCGAGCACGGTGTTGCGCTCGGCGATGACGACGAGGTCGCCGATCCGGTCGCCGGGCAACTCGAAGCGCGCGCAGGCCTGTTCGCGGGTGAGTACGTCATCGACCCCGTCGACGGCGGCGAGTTGGTCGCGCAGGGTGTGACGGTCCGCGCCGTCCGGCAGGTGCACCGTCGCGTACGAGCCGAGCGCGCCGTGGTGGACGGTGTACGGGTCGGTGATCGGCAGGATCACCCGGCTGGCGCCCTCGCCGGTCACCGCGTCGAACCAGTCGGAAAGGAAGACGACTTGAGCCTCGCCGCCGTCGTCGGACTTGGCGTTCATGCCGTGGTCGGCGGTGACGACGAGGACGGCGCCGAGCGCGTCGATGCGCTCGAAGTAGCGGTCCAGCATGGCGTAGAAGCGGTTGGCGACCGGGGAGCCGGGGGCGTGCTTGTGCTGGATGTAGTCGGTGAGGGACAGGTACATGAGGTCGGGCCGGTCGCGCTCCAGGACGTCGCAGCCCGCGGCCATCACCAGCTCGCTCAACTCCGCGCTGTACACGGAGGGCAGGTCGAAGCCGGTGGACTCCAGGACCTTCTCGATGCCGTTGTCGTCGAGGGTGACCTGGTCGGCCTTCTCGGCGGAGAAGCAGATCCCGCCCTCGGCGAGCCCACTGCCGAGCAGGCGGCGCAGCTTGTCCTTCGCGGTGATGACGGCAACCTTGGCACCGGCCCGCGAGAAAGTGGCGAAGAGGGTGGGCGCCCGCAGCAGTTCGGGCGCGTTCATCATGACTTCCTCGCCGGCCTCGGCGTCGTAGAAGTAGTTGCCGCAGATGCCGTGGACGGCGGGCGGCACACCGGTGGCGATGGAGAGGTTGTTGGGGTTGGTGAAGGAGGGCATCGTGCAGGCGCCGCGCAGATCGCTGCCGCGCGCCAGCATGGACTCCGTGAACGGCATCAGGCCGTCCGCGATCGCGCGTTCGTGGTAGGCGTCCTCGCTGCCGTCGATGCAGACGACCACGACCGGACGGCCGGGGCGCGGGTAGTCTCGCCCGTTCACGGTGAGCCGGCCGTCGGCGTCGGTCCGCGATGTGGTGCCGGCGACAGGATTCATGTACGTCCACCCCTGTTGGTCGTAGGTGCGGGAGCCGTGGTGCGTCCCTCGGATCCATGGGTACCACCGGGGTTCGAGGGTGCAGAACCACGAAGTTCGCTATGGCCGCCATAGCCCTCCGGGCCCGGCGGGTGGTGTGCCGCGGGCCTGTCCGGCCGATCAGTAGTGGGCTACGCTCGGGGCCCTATGGAGCTCAATCTGCACCGATTGTGGATCTTCCTGAAGGTCGTGGAGCACCAGGGGTTCTCCGCCGCCGCGCACGAGCTGTACATGAGCCAGCCCTCGGTCTCCAACCAGGTGCGCCGCCTTGAGCAGACGCTGAAGGTGACCCTGGTGGACCGCTCGGGTGCGCGGGCCCGGCCGACGGCGGAGGGCGAGGTGCTCGCCGCGTACGCGAAGCGTGTCTTCCTGCTGGCGGACGAGGCGGTGGCGGCAGTGCAGCAGGTGTCGTCGCTGGAGCACGGCCGGCTGATGGTGGGTGGCTCGACGACGGTCGGTACATACCTGTTGCCGGCGCTGCTCGCCCGGTTCCGGGAGCGGTACCCCGGTGTGGAGTGCGATGTGTTCGTGGGCAACAACAAGGCCGTGGCGGAGCGGCTGCTGGCGGGTGACATCGGGATCGCCGTGGTGGCGGGCGGCCCGTCGGCGACGGCCCAGCTCCTGGTGGAGCCGGTGCTCGAGGAACGCCTCGTCCTGGTCGCGCGCGGCGGGCACCCGCTCGCCGGGCACACCGGGACGCTGGAACCGGAGCTGCTGTCCGGCGAGTGCTTCCTGATGCGCGAACCCGGCTCGCACACCCGCACCGAGCAGGAACGGGTCCTGGAGTCGTGGGGCATCTCGGAGTCGGTGTCCCGATCGGACGTGTGGGGTCCGGAGGCGGTGAAGCAGTGTGTCGGGGCCGGGCTCGGCGTCGCCCTCATCTCGGAGCACGCGATCGTGGACGACGTGGAACGCTCCGGCGCCCTCGCCATCCTGCCCGTGCACCCCGAGCCGAGCCCCCGGCCCGTCTCCCTGGCCCGCCGCCGCGACCGGCTCCTGTCCCCGGCGGAGCGCGCCTTCGTGCAGTTGCTCCGCTCCCCGGACGGGAGTTGGCCGCGCGAACTCGGACACCTGGAGCAGTAGCCGGGCCACGGGCCGTGGCGGGTCACCCGACCCGGTGCACGATCCCCGCTCCCGAGGCCAGCCGCCGGGCGTTGTCCGCCGCGATGGCCACGCAGCGCTCCAGTGTCTCCGCGGTCAGCCAGGCCAGATGGGGTGTCACGACCACGTTCGGCAGGGCGAGCAGCGGGTTGTCGGGATCGACCGGTTCCTGTGCGAACACATCGAGCCCGGCCGCGCCGAGTCGCCCGCCCCGCAGGGCGTCGACGAGCGCCGGCTCGTCGACGAGGCCGCCGCGGGCCGTGTTGACGAGGACGGCGCCCGGTCTCATCAGGCCGATGCGGCGGGCGTCGAGCAGGCCTTCGGTGTGTTCGGTGAGCGGCAGATGCAGCGATACGACATCGGACTCGGCGAGCAGCTCGTCCAGAGGCCGCCACGGTGTCTCGGTGTCCGTGCCACCGCCGGACCGGTCGTGGCGCAGGACGCGGGCGCCGAGCGCAGTGAGCACCGGGGCGAGACGCCGGGCGACCTGGCCGTAGCCGATCAACCCGACCGTACGGCCCCCGAGTTCGCCCAGGTGCTCGGCCTGTCCGGTCTCCAGTGGCCAGCCGCGGCCGGCCCGGGTGGCCGCGTCGAGCGGCACCACGCGGCGCAGCGCGGCGAGCATCAGCGCGAGGGTGGCCTCGGTGACCGCCCGGGCGTTGGCGCCCGGCATATTGGCCACGGCCACGTTCCGCGCGCGGGCTCCCTCCAGGTCGATCGTGTTGACCCCGGAGCCGAGCTTCTGGATCAGCCGCAGCCGGGGCGCGCGCTCCAGGTCGGCGGCGGTGACGGGACGCAGAACGTGCCAGAGCACCTCGGTGCCGGGCAGCAGTTCGGCGAGCCGGATCTCGTCGTCCTCTGCACACCAGCGCACATCGAGCCCGCCGAGGTGCCGCTCGAGTCGGGCACGCAGGGCGGGCGGCGGGTCCAGGTGGGCGAGGATCCGGACGGGGGTGTCGATGGGACGGGAGGTGGTCATGCGGGGCCTCCGGCCGGTGCGGTGCGGGTCGGGGCGGGGTCTCGCGGTTCGGTGGTGGTCCGGGCGAGGGCGGCCGTTTCGGCACCAGCCCGGCTGGAGCCCTCCGCATCACGACGAGCCACCCCGAGCCCCTGCCACCCCACGAAGCGCCCGTCCGCTCCCAACTCCTCCTCGATCCGCAGCAGTTCGTTCCACTTCGCGGTGCGTTCGCCGCGGGTCACGGAGCCGACCTTGACTCCGCCGCTGCCCCAGCCGACGGCGAGGTGGGCGACGGCGACGTCCTCGGTCTCGCCCGAGCGGGCCGACACGACGGCGGTAAGGCCGCGTGCGTGGGCGGCGTCGAGGGCGGCGCGGGCCCGGGTGAGGGTGCCGGCCTGGTTGGGTTTGACCAGTACGGCGGTGCAGGCGCCCGCGTCGGCCGCGGCGTGCACACGGGCGGCGTCGGTGACCAGGAAGTCGTCGCCGATGACCTGGACGCGGCCCGCCGCCGCGGCGGTGAGGGCGGCCAGGCCCACGGGGTCGTCCTCCGCGAAGGGGTCCTCGATGGAGACGACCGGGTACCGGTCCAGCCAGGCAAGCAGCAGCTCGCACCAGCCGTCGCGGTCGAACCGCCGGTCCTCGCGGCGCAGCACGTATCCGCCCGCGCCGTCGGCGAGTTGGGTGGCGGCGATGTCGAGGGAGATGCCGATCTCGGTGCCCGGGGTGCGGCCCGCGTCCTCGATGGCCCGGGTGAGCGCGGACAGCGCCGCCTCGTTGGAGTCGAAGGCCGGCCACCAGCCGCCCTCGTCGGCGACGCCCGCGCGGGCGCCCTGCCGATCCAGTAGTTCCCCGGCGGCGCGGTAGACGTCGTTGCACCACTCGTAGGCCTGCGCGAAGGATTCCGCGCCGTGCGGGACGACCATGAGGTCCTGTACGTCGAGGCGGCCGTGCGCGTGCGCTCCGCCGCCGAAGATCTGCACCTCGGGGAGCGGCAGGCGGCGGGCGGCGGGGTTCAGCGCGCGCCACAGCGGCAGCCCGGACGCGGCCGCGGCGGCCTGGGCGACGGCCAGCGAGGTGGCGACGGCCGCGTTGCCGCCGAGGACGGAGAAGTCCGCGGTGCCGTCGGCCGCTTCGAGCGCGGCGTCGGCCTCCGCCTGGTCCGCGGCGTCACGCCCCTTGAGGCAGGCGGCGATCGGCCCGTTGACCTGCGCGACTGCCCGGTCCACCCCGTATCCGCCGTGCGCGGCCCCACCGTCTCGCAGGTCGACCGCCTCTCCGGAGCCCGTGGAGGCACCCGCGGGCGCGAGGGCATGCCCCGTCGAGCCGTCGCCCGTGCGGACGACGACTTCGACGGTGGGCCGGCCGCGCGAGTCCCACCGGCGGTGTCCCGTCACGGCGGAGATGCTGGTCAACGGCGGGGGGTGGATCACGCGGGGTGCTCCTCTGGTTCGGTCGACATCAGCCAGCGGTCGACGAGTTCGGTGGTGTCGGCGGGCGGGAGCCGCAGGAGCGGGATCGCGGCGCGGCGCACCTGCGGACGCCCGTGGTCCTCGGTGAGGTACTCGACCGGGGACAGGCCGTCCACCCGGGCGAGCGCGAGGGCGGGCTGCAGGGCGGCGGCGCGGCGGTCGAGGTCCGCCGGGTCCTCCCAGTCGACGCCGCCCAGGTAGCCGCCGCGGAGCGCCGCCGCCGCGCGGGCGAGGGCCTCGCGGTGCGCCGGGTGCCGTACGGCCTTCAGCAGCAGGTGATTCAGGCAGAACGCGAGATCGAACGCGGGGTCTCCGGGCGCGGCACACTCCGCGTCGAGCAGGATCGGTCCGCAGGGGCCCACCACGATGTTCTTCGGGCTGACGTCGCCGTGCACCACGGTGTCCGCGGCCCGCTCCAGGCCGGCCGCCAGATCCGCGAACCGGCGTTCCAGGTCCGGGTGGTGACGGGCCGTCGCCCGCAAGTACGGGTCCACGCGCAGCGCGGTGAACAGCGTCCGGGCGTGTTCCCAGGCGCCGAGGTCGTACGTCGGCGCGGCGGCGGTCGCGTGCACGGCGACCAGCCGGCGGCCGACCTCGGCCGCGGTCGGCACGCTGATGTCTCCTTGCATCAACTGCTGCTTCCACAGCGCGTGTTGATGTGGGTCGAGCCAGTCGAGCACCAGGACGGGGCCCGGCTCGTCGAAGCCGCGCACCGGGCAGGCCGCGCCGTCCGGCAGCACCTCGGCCGCGAGCCGCAGCCAGCGTGCCTCCCAGCGGGCACGCGCCGTGGAGACCCGCCACTCCCCCGGGACGCGCAGCCGTTCCAGCGGATGCTTCACGCAGACGGGACCGCTGCCGTCAGGGAGGTCGATGCGCCACACCTCGCAGGAGACACCGCCGGTCAGCGCCCTGCCGGTGACCGTCTCCCCGGCGCCGACGAGCCCCAGGCGCACGAGCCCGTCCAACATGGCCCCCGGTGGGGTACCGGGCGGGATGCCGTCCGTCATCCGCGCCGCCCCTCCAGACGTACCACATCCAGATCGTTGCCGACGACCACCGGACCGCCGTACCGCCGCGTGGCACCCTCGCGCCAGACGCGATCGGGAACCATCCCGGGGCGTGCGGGCCCGAGGTGGCTGAGCACGAGTTTGCGGGCCCCGGCACGGCGGGCGACGTCGCCGGTGTTCACGACGTCGGTGTGCGCCGTCTTGAGGTGCTCGATGAACCCGTCGGCCGGATCCCGGTCCGCGTAGTAGTCGACACTCACCGCCTCATGTACCAACACATCGGCCTCGTGGGCCAGTTCGACGACGTTGTCGTCGTATGCGGTGTCCCCGGAGAAGGCGATGACCCCATCGGGGGTCTCGACCCGGTAGCCGAAGGCGGGGAACACGAGCCCGTGCGGCACGAGCGTGGCGCTCACACGGATCCGGTCGTCCTCGAACACCGTGAACGGCCGCATGCGCGGCGCCCTGGACCGCAGCGGATCCGCGCCGGTCGGCGCGACATCGATCTCGTGCAGCGCCATGATCCGGTCCGGGTGCTCGGGCATCGTGGCCTCGCGCCCCAGCTCGTTGAACTGGTAGGCCCACCCGTTGAGGGCGTCGGCGAAGAGGTCCTTCAGTCCGGGCGTGGGGTTGGCCGGGTTCACCAGCGGCGCGGGCCGCGGCTTCCCCCACTGCGGCGGGAGCTCCCCGGCCCGCCCCGGCCCGTACACCGGCACCGGCGGCACGAGCTGGTCGCCGTCCGGACTGATCAGCCCGAGCAGCAGATACTGGAACAGGTCCGCGGTGTGGTCGGCGTGATGGTGGGTGACGAAGATCCCCCGAAGCGACTTCAGCGTCAGGCCGGCCCGGACGTACTGGCTGACGGAGCCCCGCCCGGCGTCGAACAGGTAGTTCCGGTCCCCGACCGCGAGCACGCTGGACATCCCGAACCGCTCGGCGACCGGCACCGGTCCCCCGGCGGTCCCGAGCAGGATCAGCCGGGTGCCGCCCTTGCCGTCCGCCCCGGAGTGGGCGGCGGCCTGCGCCGGGGCGGCCCCGATCACGGGCGCCGCAAGACCGGTCCCCACCGCCACGGCCGATCCGAGCAGGGCCCGTCTCGAGGTCGACAGTTCGCACATCCCTGAACTCCTCATGACGAGCCGCCAGTTCAGCATTTCTGAAACTGACGTTATATTCAGAAACGAGGGGAGGGCAATACCGCGGCAGGCGCGGCCGTCGACTCCCGTACGACCAGTTGCGTCGCCAGCTCCACGCGATGCGTGTCGGGCTGCTCACCCCGCGCCTGGCACAGCACGGCGCGCAGGGCCGCGCGACCCATCTCCTGCAAGGGCTGGGCGACGGAGGTGAGGGCGGGGACGGAGTCGCGGGCGAGGGCCGTGCCGTCGAAGCCGACGAGGCTGAGGTCGTCCGGCACCCGGATGCCGCGCCTGTGGGCCTCGCGCAGAACACCGACGGCGATGACGTCGTTGCCCGCGAAGATCGCGGTCGGCGGGTGCGCCCGGGACAGCAGCGCCGCGAGACCCTCGGTGCCGTACTCGGCACGGAAGCGGCCGTGCAGGACGAGGCCCGGGTCGGCCTCGATGCCGCGCGAGGCGAGCGCGGACAGGTGGCCGTGCAGGCGTGCCTGGTTGCACTCGATCGCCTCCGGGCCGCCGAGGTGGGCGATGCGGCGGTGGCCGAGGTCCAGGAGGTGTTCCGTGGCGGCCTTGCCTCCGGCCCAGTTGGCGGCGCCGACGCTGACGACGTCAGCGGGCGGCGGGTTGTAGGAGTCGATGACGACGACGGGGATGTGCCGACGCAGGAAGGCGGAGAGGCCGGACTCGCCGTAGGCGGAGGTCACGACGATGACCCCGGCCCGGCCCTCGTTGATGAGGTGCTGCGCCTTGCGGCCGAGGCCGGGTTCGGTGGCGCGCTGCCGTCCGGTGGTGCTGACGACGACCTCGACGCCGGTGCTCGCGGCATGGTCCAGGATGCCGTTCAGGAGCGCCGAGGGGTACGCGGAATCGATCGACTCGAAGGCGACCTCGACGACGTCGGGCCCTGAGGGCCCCCGGCGCTGGGACGGCGAGCGGTAGCCGGCCTCCTCCAGCGCGGCCAGCACCTTCGCACGGGTCTCGTCGGACACGTCCGTCCGGCCGTTGACGACCTTGGACACCGTGGCCGTGGAGACTCCGGTGCCGCGCGCGATGGCGGCCAGGGTCGGCTTGGCCGAGGAGGAGGACGGGACCGGCACGGGGCCTCCTGAGTATCGAAATATTTTCGGTGACGGCAGCTTGAGTTGCGGCGGAAGCGGCATCAACCCCAACGCCAAATCTTTGTATTGCGGGGCCTCTTGACCGTCATTGATGCCACTTCTACGGTTCCGGAGTCCCGAACATTCTTCGAAACATTTCGGTCCCCTCAGTTGAAGGAGATCAGTGACCAGCACCAAGAAGGCGCTCGTCGTGCGCGGCGGCTGGCACGGGCACCAACCCGTCGAAGCCACCGGCCTGTTCATCCCGCACCTCAAGACGAACGGCTACGAGGTACGCGTCGAGGACTCGCCCAAGGTCTACGCCGACGCCGCGTACATGGCGGGCGTAGACCTCGTGATGCAGTGCATGACGATGTCCACGATCGAACGCGAGGAGTTCGCGGGGCTGCGCGCGGCCGTCGAGAACGGGACCGGGCTCGCCGGATGGCACGGCGGGATCGCCGACTCCTACCGGAACACCGCGGCCTATCTGCACCTCATCGGCGGCCAGTTCGCCTGCCACCCGGGCAAGCACCCCGACGAGCGCAAGGGCGAGCAGGCCGACAACTACGTCCCGTACACGGTGAACATGCTCCCGGCCGCCGCCGAACACCCCGTCACCGAGGGCATCGAGGACTTCGACCTCGTCACCGAGCAGTACTGGGTCCTCGCGGACGACTACATCGACGTGCTCGCCACCACCACGCAGAAGATCCGCGCCTGGGACCCGTGGCACCGGGAGGTCACCTCGCCGGCCATCTGGACCCGTCAGTGGGGCAAGGGCCGCATCTTCGTGTGCACGCCGGGCCACCACGTCGAGGACCTGGAGCACCCGAGCGTACGCACCATCGTCGAAAGGGGCCTGCTGTGGGCGAGCCGTTGAACGTCGGTATCGTCGGGTGCGGGACGATCGTGGGCCAGTACCTGTCCAGTCTGCGCAGGCTGGAGGGCGTCGCGTTGGTCGCGGTGGCCGACCTGGACGCCGAGCGGGCGCGCGCGGTGGCCAAGGAGTGGGACGGGGACGTGCGCGCGGTCGGTGTCGACGAACTGCTCGCCGCCGAGGACGTGGACCTCGTTCTCAACCTCACCGTCCCCGCCGCGCACGCCGACATCGCCCTCAAGGCGATCGCGGCCGGCAAGCACGTGTACGGCGAGAAGCCGCTGGCGGCGACAACTGGTGAGGCGCATACGGTACTTGAGTCCGCCCGTCAGGCAGGTGTCGTCGTCGGCTGCGCGCCGGACACGGTGCTCGGAACCGGTATCCAGACCGCACGCAAGGCCATCGACGACGGCCTCGTCGGCCGCCCCGTCGCGGCCACGGCCACCATGGTCACCCCCGGCCACGAACGCTGGCACCCCAACCCGGACTTCTACTACGCACCGGGCGGCGGCCCGCTCCTCGACATGGGCCCGTACTACGTCACGGCCCTGGTCACCCTCCTCGGCCCGGTGGCCTCGGTGATCGGCGCCGCGAGCCGCCCACGGCCCGAGCGGGAGATCGGCAGCGGGTCGCGGGCCGGTGAGCGGGTGCCGGTCTCGGTCGACACCCATGTCACGGGAGTCCTCGTGCACGAGTCCGGCGCCCTGTCGACACTCCTGGTGAGCTTCGACGCGGTCGCGACGCACGCCGCGAACATCGAGGTGCACGGCCCGCGCGGAACGCTCGCCGTGCCCGACCCGAACCACTTCGCGGGCGACACGCGGCTGTTCCGCCTCGGCGCCGACGCGTGGGAGACCCTCCCGGTCTCCGCCGGCTATGTCGACTCCGGCCGCGGCTACGGCATCGCCGACCTGGCCGCCGCGCTCCCGGCGCGCGAGCCGCGCGCGTCGGGCACGCTGGCGTACCACGTCCTGGACGTCATGGAGTCCCTACTCGCCTCGGCGGCGAGTGGCACCTCCGTCACGGTCTCCAGTCGAGCGGCGCGTCCGGAGTCGGTCCCGCTCACGGACCTGTCCCGGCCGGGGGTGTGACGTCAGGCCCTGCGTGTCGGACCCGCGCGGGCTCCTCGACGACCGGTGAGGCCGGTAGCACCGGCTCCCACGCGAACGGTGGGTCGGGGAGCTCGCGTCGCAGCACCGAGGCGGCCTCTGACTGGAACAGTTCTAGCGACGACCGGTGCTGATCGGCCGTCAGCCCGCCCGCGTCCGCGTGCAGATGCAGCACGGAGTGACCGAACTGCTCGTGGTAGCGGTGCACCTTCTCGACGACCTGTTGCGGACTGCCGATCAGGGCCGAGCCGCGTTCGACGAAGTCCTCGACCGTCTCGAAGACCACCGGCAGGCCGAACTGCCGCTGGAACGCCGGCGTCGACTCGAAGATCCACGGTACGCGATCGCCGCCGGGTCGTGGCCGTAGTGCTCCCAGCGCTCGCGGTAGTGGCGGATCAACTCGGCGTACGGCTCGATGGGGTTGGTGACGTTCGCCGAGAACAGCGGGTCGCCGTAACGGGCCGCGAGGTCGACCGATTCCTTGCTGGTGGCGCTGCCGTGCCAGACCCGGACCGGTCGCTGGTACGGCCTGGGCCACACCTCGGTGTCCGTCAGCGGCGGCCGGAACCGGGTCGTCGCGGTGACCTTGTCCTGCCGCCAGAGTTTGCGGAACACCTCGTAGCTCTCGGCGTTGCGGTCCCACTGGTCCTCTGGCGTGACGTGGAACAACTCGCGCTGGGCGGACCCGTTGCCCTTGCCGATGATCACGTCGGGGCGTCCGTCGGAGAGATGGTCGGGCGTGGCGTAGTCCTCGTAGGCGCACACGGGGTCCAGGAGGCTGAGCGTCGTGTCCGCCGTGAAGAGGCGGATGCGCCTGGTCAGCGCCGCGATGTGGCTGAGCACGACGGTCGGCAACGAGGAGATGAACGGCCATTCGTGCCGCTCCCCCACACCGAACCCGTCGAACCCCAACTCCTCGGCCAGCACCGCCTGGTCGAGCACCCCGCGGAACCGCTCGTGGGTCGACTTCCGCACGCCGGTGACGGGGTCGGGGCGGTGCGTGATCAGGGTGATGGCGAGGAACCTCACGGGGTCACCTGCTCATCGCGAACGTCTGCGGCGGCGTGGGCCGCGCGCGGTGCGGAGTGGGTTGGCGGCGAGACGGAATCGGTCCTGGCGGACGAAGACATGACGGATGAACGCATGGCGGGTCCTCGTGATGAGCGGGACAAGCGGGTGGGGACGCGGACGAGGTCCACGGTGCGGCGACGCGTCAGAGGCTCCAGCGGTGACATGGCGCGTTGCAAGCATGCGGGGCGCGAGGGTGTCAACGGTGCCTGAACGGACCCCGGCTGTCGGCGCGCCCCGGCCCCCACAGTCGTCGCGCTGGCATCATGGCGGCGGTACGGCGGAACACGAACCACGGGGGGGCATGGAATGCGTGGCGGCAAGGTCGCGATCGTCGGTGGAAGCATCGCGGGGTGCGCTGCGGCGCTCGCGCTGCGGCGGGGCGGGGCCGAGTCGGTCACCGTGTACGAGCGCGCGTCGGGCCGGCTGGCCGACCGCGGTGTCGGCCTCGCCATGCACAACGCCCGTTACACGGAACTGGAGTCGGCCGGTCTCGTCGATACGTCGATGCCGTGGCACCAGGTCACCCGCCGTCGCTGGTACGTGCGCGACGACGCGGCGGCGGACGGTGAGCTGGGCCGCGAACTGGCGGTGATGCCGTTCCCGTTCCGCACCTACAACTGGGGCCCGCTCTGGCACGAGTTGCGCGGCCGGGTGCCGGAGGCGGCCGACTTCCGGCACGGGTCGGCCGTCGAGGTGGTCGAGGTGACACCGGAGGGCGCCGAGGTGCACGCGGCCGGGCGCACCGACCGCTACGACGTGGTGGTCGGCGCGGACGGCTACCGTTCGGCGGTCCGCGCGGCCGTGCACCCCACCGTCCGGCCCGGGTACGCCGGATACCTCGCCTGGCGCGGCGCCTACCCGTCGGAGCGGCTGCGCGACCCCGAACTGTGGCCCGAGGACGAGTGCGTGTACGTCGTCTTCCCGGGCGGCCACATGGTCGTGTACCGCATCCCGGACGCCGTCACCGGCGGCCACCGGGTCAACTGGGTCCTCTACACGGCTCCGCCGCCCGGCCTCGATCAGGTCCTGGAGACGCCCACCACCCTGCACCCCGGCACGGCGGGCGCCGGCCTGTGCGACCATCTCGCCTACGTGGCCGCCGAGTTGCTGCCCACCTACTGGGGCGACCTCGTTCGGGCGACGACACACGACGAGCTGTTCCTTCAGCCCCTCTACGACTTCACGGCGCCGCGATACGCGGTGGACAGGGCGCTCCTCGTGGGCGACGCCGCCACGGTCGCCCGTCCACACACGGGCGCCGGTGCCGTCAAGGCACTGCAGGACGCGACAGCCCTCCAGGCGGCGCTGACCTCCGCGTCCACCTGGGCCGAAGCCCTGTCCTCGTACGACAGCGACCGCGCGCCCACCGGCCGGGTCATGGTCGACCTGGGGCGACAGCTCGGCCGCGGGCTGGTCCAGCGGACCCCGGACTGGCGGGCTCTCGACCAGGCGGGCCTGGAGGCGTGGTGGCAACAGGCGGACGGGACGGGGGCGTTCGGCGGGCGCCGAATCGGCCGCTCGACGGCCTGATCGCGTCACCGCCTCACCGCCTCACCACCTCACCACCTCACCGCCTGACCGATCTCAGTCGAGCAGGCGGTCGACCAACCCGTCGACGTACTCCGGCGTGAGCGGGCCCGCGCCGAACAGGACGCGGATGTACATCGGCGACATGACGTGGTCGAGGATGTCCAACGCGTCGAGGGACCGCTCCCCGCGCTCACGCGCCCGGTCGAGCATGGTCTGCAACTGCCGGGCCCGGTCGGCGAGGAAGTCGTCGCGCAGGCGCAGCCCTTCGGGCCCGGAACCGGACAGGGCGACTGCCAGACGGAGCACGGCCAGGCCCTCGGGTCCGGAGATCTCGCGGGCCACGGCGGCCGCGTAGGTGTGCAGGTCGGCGGCCAGGTCGCCGGTGTCGGGCATCGGTGAGCGCGCGTTGAGGCGGGTCAACGTCACGTCGGTGAGCAGCTCTTCGAGGCTGCCCCAGCGGCGGTAGACGGTGGTGTCGGCGACTCCCGCGCGGGCCGCCACCTCGCTGACGGTGAAGCCGCCGTATCCGCGTTCTCCCACCAGGTCGGTGACGGCCTGATGTACCGCCGCGCCGACGCGGGCGCTGCGTCCGCCGGGGCGCCGGGTGCGCTGTTGCTCGTCCATACCCATCACATTAACGCAGTCAGCACTTGCGTTTGCGCGCCCGGCTGCCCTATGGTCCCGCTTAACGCAGTCGTTGGCTGCGTTAAGCGAGGGTGAGGGGACCAGATGCTCGTAGTGACCTGCCTGGGGCAGTTCATGGTGCTGCTCGACAACACGATCGTCGGCGCGGCACTGCCCGACATGCAGCACCGGCTGGGCGCGGGAATGACCGGCCTGCAGTGGATCGTCGACGCGTACGTGCTGCTGGTCGCCATGCTCCTGCTCTCCGGCGGGGTCTTCGCCGACCGCTTCGGCCGCAAGCGCGTGTACTTGAGCGGTGTCGCGGTGTTCACCGCCGCCTCCGTCCTGTGCAGCGTCGCCCCGTCGGTCGGCTGGCTGGTGGCCGGACGGGTACTGCAGGGCGTCGGGGCCGCTGCCCTGAGCCCCGCTTCGCTCGCCCTTCTGGTGGCCGCGTATCCCGCCCCGCAGGAGCGGGTCAGGGCGATCGGGCTGTGGGCAGGGCTCAGCGGCATCGGTCTTGCGGTCGGGCCCGTGGCCGGTGGCGCGCTGACCCAGGCGTTCGGCTGGCCCGCGATCTTCCTGGTCAATGTGCCCATCGGCGCGATCCTGCTGGCGGCCGGCCGGCGCGTCCTCAAGGAGTCCCGCAACCCGGGCGCCCCCGCCCTCGACATCCCGGGTACGGTCCTGTCCGTCCTCGGGGTCGGCACGCTGGCCTACGCCCTGATCGAAGGGGGCGCGCGCGGCTGGGCCTCACCGGTGATCCTGGGCGGCTTCGCCGCGGCGGCCGTACTGCTCGGCGCGTTCGTGGCCGTGGAACGCCGCCACCCGGCACCGATGCTGCCGCTGGGCCTGTTCCGTCAGCGGCTGTTCACCGTCTCCAACTCCGCCATGGTCGTGGTCGGTTTCGCGCTCATGGGCTCGACGTTCTTCTTCTCGCAGTTCTTCGTGTACGTCCAGGGCAGCTCGATCCTGCGGGCCGGACTGCAGACCCTGCCCGCCACCCTCGCGATGGTCGTCGTGAGCCCCTTCGCGGGACGCCTCGCCGCCAAGTACGGCTACCGCTCCGTCGTCACCGGCGGCTTGGCGGTGGCCGGGCTCGGACTCCTCACGCTGGGCGGGGTGCACGCCGACACCGCTTACGCCAACGTGTGGTGGCGGCTCGCCACGGTCGGCGTCGGCTTCGCCCTGACCATGTCCCCGCTGACCGGCGCCGCGATTCAGGCGGTCGATCCGCAGGAGGGCGGTCTCGCCTCGGGCATCAGCAGCACCACGCGGCAGATCGGCGCGGTGCTCGGAGTGGCGGTGCTCGGGGCCGTGGTCCGCGCCCGGCAGTCCGGCGGCGCCTCCTTCGAGGCCGGCCTCCACAGCGCGTTCGTCGTCGCCGGAGCCGTCACCCTGGCCGCCGCGGTGTGCACCTGCCTGTGGCTGGTCCGGTCCCGGCCGACGCCCGCGCCCGCGCCTCGGGAGCAGTCCGACCTCAGCGCGTCGGGGACTCCGTGAACCGCCACCAGGCGCATGCGTGAACACATTTCGGGCATCCACGTAGCAGCGACACCCGCCGGACGAAACGCTCCGGCGGGCCGCTGCCGTGCGTCGGGAGGGAAGCTCCCCTTCCCTCCCCACGCATTGCCCTGCACGGGGCGGAGGGTGCGGGAGGTCGCTCCGCTCAGCACGTGACAGGGCATGAGCTGGAGCCGCCCATGGTCGGCGACGCGGCCCCAGCGGCCTGTCGGTCTGCACAGAGGAGGCCCAGGGGCAGGGGCGATGGCGGCACATCGGCAACCGCTGCTACCGAACGTACAACCATTACCCAGAGTTCGTCAGTCCGTCCGCGAGACAACTTGGCGGTCGGGTTTGCCTGTTCGGCGGCCGAATCTCACCCGGCGCTCAAGAGCATCCGGCCCCGCACCCCGCCCGGTCAGCGGTAGTTGAGGCCGAACCCCCGCTCGTACAGCGGACGCGCCGTGTCGTCCGGTACGTCGCCCCGCTGCGCCGCCACCTCCTTCACCGAGGACGGCAGTTCGAAGGGCAGCCTGCCGCCCGGGTGCCGCTCGCCGAAGAGCGTGGCGAGGAGGACGGTGTCGGAGACGCCGAAGTTGGCCAGTACCGCGTCGGCGGTGCGGGCGACGTTCGTCAGGATCAGGGGGCGGTCCAGCTTGGGGACGGCGACGGTCGGGGTGCCGCTCGCCGCGGCCTCGCGGAGGGCGCGGTACGCGGGGTCCGAGTCGGGGAAGTCCAGGCCCGTGAGGTCGGCGCCGGCCCTGGGGTCCGCGAGCCGGACCACCGCCAGGTCGGCGTCGGCCGGGTCGTCCACGACACGTAGGCCGCGTGCCTTGGCCGCGTCGGCGGAGACGCCGTGCAGGTAGACGCTGCGGACCCGGTCGCTGCGTGCGGGCAGGGTGCGGTGGTTGTTCCTCAGCAGGGTGAGCGCATCGGACTGCGCCTTGTCGCCCACGGCCTGGAATCCGGTGTTGCCGACGAGGCGTCCGGCCGTCTCCTCGTCCACGTACGGGTTCTCGAACAGGCCGAGGCGGAACTTCTGCTCCAGGACGCGCCGGGCCGCCTCGTTCACCCGCCGCTCGCCGACCAGCTTCTGCCGTACGGCCTGGACGACGTACGCGGGTTGGTCGCTGCCGCCGATCTGGTCGACGCCCGCGTTCAGGGTGAGCGCCGTGCGCTGGAGGACGGAGCGGTCCTCGACGCCCCAGGGCATGCCGACACCCCACGGTCCGATGAAGGACGCCGGGGGCCGGGTGTCGCGGCACTGCTGCGGGCAGTCGCCGGTGATGCCCCAGTCCGAGACGATGACACCGTCGAACTTGTAGGTGCCTCGCAGGAGGCCCTTCAGGAGGTACGCGTTGAAGCCCGCGCCCACCTGGTCCAGCTTGTGGCCCTTGTACGTGAGGTCCTTGAGGATGGAGTACGTGGGCATGATCCCGGAGGTGCGCGCGGCGAACGCGCCCTTGAACGGGGTGATGTGGTCGGCGAAGTTCTTGCCGGGGAACGTGGCGTAGCGGCCGTAGTAGTAGTGGCTGTCGTAGCCGTTCGCCTGGGCGCCGTAGCCCACCCAGTGCTTGGTGACGGTCGCCGTGCTGTCCGGGCCGAGGCCGTCGGCGCCGTGCTGCATTCCCTTGACGTAGGCATTCACTTGGCGGCCGGCGGCGTCCGGGTCCGAGCCGAAGGTGCCGTTGATGCGGGTCCAGCGGGGCTCGGTGGCGATGTCGGCCTGCGGTGAGAGGCCTTCGGTGATGCCTACGGCGCGGTACTCGCGGCGGACGATGTCGCCCAGCTTCTCGGTGAGCCGCGGGTCGTGGGCGGCGGCCATGCCGATGGCGTCGGGCATGGCGGTCGTGCCCGCGCCCGCGACGGTCTGGCCCTCGACCACGGCGAACCCGTTGCGCGGGTCGGTGGAGATCACGGCCGGGATGCCGAGGCGCTCCTTCTCCGCGATCGTCTGCACGTCGTTGTTGGCCGCGGCCACCTTCCGCGGCGACGTGGACAGCCGGGTGATGGCGGTCGTGACGTGGCGCTCGCCGACGAGTTGGGCCGCGGCCTTGGTGTCGTAGCCGTCGCCCGAGACGGGGAGCGTGCCATGGACGAGGAGTCCGGCCTTCTCCTCCAGGGTCATCCGGGAGAGCAGGTCGCGGGCGCGGGCATCTGCGCTGAGGCGCCAGTCCTCGTAGGGGGTGAGGCGGCCGTCGCGGTCCAGGTCGCGGAAGCGGATGCCGTCCCGGTGGAGGATCGGCGCGTCGCGGGAGGACAGCGTGGGCGCGGTGGCGGGTCTTCCGTGTGCGCCGGCCGGTGCGGTGAGCATGCCCGGCTGGGCGACGAGGGCGACGACGGTGACGGCGGCCCCGACGGCCAGTCTTCGCCGGCCGCCCGTGAGGTGATTACGTGAACGCATGCGTTCCTCTCCATCGAGGTCCACTTGAGCGCTTACAAGGCCTCCTGCAGTCGCGTCGCCGTACGGCGGGTGGGTAGCGCGGAGGGTCACGCCTTCATGCTGTGAAGCGATAGATCACCTGAGCGCCTTCAAAGTAGGTTGCGGGTTCAAGCAATACAAGTGCTGTGACAGCGAAAGCACTCCGCGGCCGACCGGTACAACCGGTCGCGCCGGTGGGAGGAATGGGAGGAACCCGGCACACCAGACACCGGGCAGACACAGAAACGGAGCACCCCCGCGTGCGTACGACCTATGGGAAGATCGCCGTCACCGCCACCGCCACCGTCCTTGCCGCAGCGCTGGGAGGCGGCCTCGCGCAGACCTCGGTGGCCGCGGCCGGGTCGCCGGAGGGCCCGATGCCCTCCTCCTGCCGCCCCGCCAACCACACCGCCCGCATCACCCAGGACGCCTCGTCCTCCGGTCACAGCCACTACCGCGTCACGCTGACCGCGGCGCCGGGTTACGAGCCGTGCACGCTGGCCGGTTCACCCGTCGACGTGCAGTTCTCCCACCGCGGCGTGCCGATCGCCTTCCCCGCCGCCGGGTACGGGCCGCAGGACGTGCCGGTGCGGTTCGGGCCCGGCCACCCGGTCCACTTCGACATCCAGGTGCCCAACGCCCTCCCCGGCGTCCGCGCGGACGAGGCCACCTTCACGCTCTCCACCCCGCGCGGCCGGATCCCCGGCGAGTCCACCGCCTCGGGCCCCCTCCGCGTCACCGAGGGAACCGTCGTCGGACCGGTGCGACCGGGCGCCTGACGCGACCGCCGGACAGCCGCCGCCGGAGCGCACGAGCAAGCCCCCTGCCTTGTGGCGGGGGGGCTCCCTGTGGTCCCTGTCCGGATGCGCTAGGCGACTCCTTGGGTGTCGACGTCGAAGAGGTGCTTCTCGCTGTCGTCCGCGAAGTGCAGCTTCCCGGGCTGGGTGGCGTGGATGACCACCACGGTGCCGCCCTGCACGTGCTCGCCCGGCTGAAGGCTGTCGGTCGACGTCAGATCCTCGGGCACGTACGTCTCGTCCAGGTAGCCGGTCATGACGCTGGCGACTTGGCCGTCCTTGCCGGTCCACGTGATGTTGGAGCTGTACGGCAGCATGCTGATCTCGCCGCTGCCGGTGTTCTCGACCTTGAGCGTGACGACGACCAGTTCCTCCCCCTGGGACAGGTCGTTCGCGAACGAATCCTCGGGCAGGTCGGCGGCGCTGTACTCCTTCACCGATACCAAGGTGACGTCCGCGGTCCCGCTTGAGCTACCGAGGTCGTCGTCGCTGTACTCGGTCGTCTTCACGTGCACCGTCGCGCCGGCCTTGAGGGTCGGTGCGCCCTCCATGGCGGACTGCGACTCCGGCTCTGCGGGCGCCTCCTTTTTCGGCTCCGCGGGGTTGTCTTCCTCGGGCTCCGGAGGGGCCTCCTTCTTCGTTTCGGTCGAAACGGTGTCCCCACTGGTGTCGTTGCCGACGCTGGAGCCGCAGGCCTCGACCCCACCGAAGATGACGAGGGCTGCGCCGGCCGCCGCTATGACTCTCTTCATCGCCACGCACCTCCTGGTACGCGTGATCATGGCGGCAACTCGGCCGCCGTTCCTGGCTTGCCTGCTCGCTACGGGCGCCGCGCCAGTCGGATCACGGCGTAGGTGATGCCGAGGATGATGTCGGCGACGGCCCAGAGCAGGATGACGAGTCCGACGCCGATGGCCGTGCCCGCGCTCTCGGCGTCATTGCATGTCTGGGCGTCCAGTGAGCCGCAGTCGTCCGGAGTTCCTGCGCCGGAGCGCGCCCCGACGATGATCCAGAGCAGGAAGATCGCCTGCACCGCGAGAAAGAACCACATGAACCATCGGGGGTGCCGTCGGCCGCCGGCTCGCTGAGGCGGCAGCTGCGTCGGTGTCGGGGCTGCCTTTGGGGGCGCAGGGTGTGCGGCGGTCGGGCTGCCGCCTGTGCCCCACTGAGAGGTCTCCCACTGTCCAGGGGGTCGGGTGCTGTGCTTCATGGTGCTGAGCCTTTGAAAGGATCCGTCAACTTCCCCCAGATCGCGGACCGGGCCGTGACCGTCCCCTGAACGTTCTGCGTGCAAGTGCCGCAAGCTCGCCACCAACCTTACGTCCGCTTTATTACCGTTTCCACCCTCTCGTGATTCGTGATCTCGATGTCGTGCACTCAGGTGCACAACCGCACGGCGCCACTGTCGGGGACATCGGCGCCCTCCCCCGGGCCTGACCTCTCCACCCCCCGACCTCTACGATCAGGTGGCGTTTCGCCGTCGAACGCCCCGGGTGTCCGGCCCTGTTCGGCGGTGGGCGTTCGCGTCCGCCGCCGGCGAGCGGGGGCGTCGGGTATCGGGCAGTCGAGGAGAGGAACGTCATGCGTGCTCGGAACATCGGTGCGGCGGCCGCCACCGCGTTGGCGGTGGTTGCCGCCCGCGACCTCGTGCAGAAGAAGCACGCGCTGCTGCGCAACTTCCCCGTGGTCGGGCACGCCCGGTATCTGCTGGAGACGATCGGCCCCGAGCTGCGCCAGTACATCGTGACGTCCAACGACGAGGAGCGGCCGTTCAGCCGCGACCAACGCAGCTGGATCTACGCGTCGTCGAAGGAGGAGAACAACTACTTCGGGTTCGGCACCGACAACGACGTCGAGCACGTGCAGGGCCACGCGTACGTCAAGCAGCGCACGTTCGCCGGTGTGCTCCCCGATCTGCACGACCCGCAGACCCCGTTGCCCTCGGCGAAGGTGCTCGGCGGGCCGCGCGGGCGCGCCAAGGCGTTCCGGCCCGCGAGCATCGTGAACATCTCGGCGATGAGCTTCGGTTCGCTGTCCGGCGCGGCGATCGAGGCGCTCAACAAGGGTGCGGCGCTGGCCGGCACGATGCACAACACCGGTGAGGGCGGCCTGTCCTCGTACCACCGCAGTGGCGGCGACCTCGTCCTCCAGATCGGCACGTCGTACTTCGGCTGCCGCAACGAGGACGGCACGTTCAACCTCGACAAGCTGAAGGCCGTCGTCGACAGCGCCCCCGTCAAGGCCCTTGAGATCAAGCTCTCGCAGGGCGCCAAGCCGGGGCTCGGCGGGATGCTGCCGGGCGCGAAGGTCACCCCGGAGATCGCCGAGATCCGCGGCATCCCCGCCGGCAAGGACTGCGCCTCGCCCTCGCGGCACACCGCGTTCCACGACGTCGACTCGATGCTCGACTTCGTGGAGCTGCTCGCCGGCGAGACCGGGCTGCCGGTCGGCATCAAGAGCGCCGTCGGCGACATGAGCTTCTGGGAGGAGCTGGCCACGCTGATGGCGCGCGGCGACCGCGGCGTCGACTTCGTGACCATCGACGGCGGCGAGGGTGGCACCGGCGCCGCTCCCCTGATCTTCAGCGACTCGGTGTCGGTGCCGTTCCGGATGGGCTTCTCGCGTGTCTACAGCACGTTCGCGGAGCGTGGGCTGACCGACCAGCTCACGTTCATCGGCTCGGGCAAGCTCGGCCTGCCCGAGAACGCCGCGGTCGCCTTCGCCCTCGGCGTCGACATGATCAACGTGGCCCGCGAGGCGATGCTGTCCATAGGGTGCATCCAGGCGCAGAAGTGCCACACCGACAAGTGCCCCACCGGCATCGCCACCCAGGACCCGTGGCTGGTGCGCGGCGTGGACGCGCCCTCGAAGGCCACCCGCGCCGCCATGTATCTGCGCACGCTGCGCAAGGAGTTGCTGAAGGTGTCGGGGGCGGTCGGCGTCGCCCACCCCTCGCTCATCGCGCCCCATGACATCGACATCATGAACGGCGACTACGAGGCCCGCACCCTGGCGAGCGTCTACGGCTACAAGGACGGCTGGGGCGAGCTCGGCAAGGACCTCGCCGACGAGATCACCGAACTCCTCACCGCTCAGCCGGAGTCGGAGCCCAAGCCCGCCGTCTGAGGGCGGCCCGTTCCGAGGGTGAGCGGCGGACCGCGCCGGTCACCCTCGGCGGCCACCCGCGTCAGCCCGTGTGCCGCGTGCGCAGGAGATGCGGGCCGAGGTCGGCGATCGTCGCCGCCCCGATCAGCTGCATGGTCACCTCGATCTCCCTCGCGAGCAGTTCGACGGCCCGCGACACACCTTCGCGGCCGCCGGCCATCAGCCCGTACAGATAGGCCCGCCCGATGAGGGTGAAGTCGGCTCCCGCGCACAGCGCGGCGACAATGTCGGCGCCGGACATGATGCCGGAGTCGAGGATGATCTCCACGTCCTCGCCGGCCTCGGCCCGCACCTCGGGCAGGGCGTGGAACGAGACGGGCGCACGGTCGAGTTGGCGTCCACCGTGGTTGGACACGACGAGCCCGTCGGCGCCGGCGTCGAGCGCGCGGCGGGTGTCCTCCGCGGTGAGGACGCCCTTGACGAACAGCTTCCCCGGCCACTGGGACCTGATCCACTCCAGGTCCTCGATGGACAGGGTCGGGTCGAACATCTCGTTGATGAGGCTGGGAAGGTCCTGGCTGGTGCCGGACAGCGAGGCGAAGCTGAGCGGGTCGGTGGTGAGGAAGTTGAACCACCACTCGGGCCGGTACGAGGCGTCGAGCACGGTCTTGAGGGTGAGCCTCGGCGGGATGACCATGCCGTTGCGGTTGTCGCGCAGCCGCTGCCCCGCCACCGGTGTGTCCACGGTGACCAGCAGCGTGTCGAAGCCGCTCGCCGTGGCCCGCTTCAGGAGGTCGAGCGACTTCTCGCGGTCCTTCCAGAGGTAGAGCTGGAACCAGCGGCGCCCCTCCGGTGCCGCGGCGGCGACCTGTTCGAGCGAGCGGGTGCCCATCGTGGACAGCGAGAACGGGATGCCCGCCGCGGCGGCCGCGGTCGCTCCGGCGTCCTCCCCCTCGGCGTGCATGAAGCGGGTGAATCCGGTGGGCGCGATCCCGAAGGGCAGCTCGGACGACGCGCCCGCGATCTCCGTGCTCAGGTCCACCTTCTCGGTCCCGTGCAGGATCCGCGGCAGCAGCACGACCTCGTCGAACGCCCTGCGCGCCCGACGCACCGTCAACTCGCGCTGCGCCGCGCCGTCCACGTAGTCGAACGCCGGGCGGGGTGTGCGGCGCCTGGCTATCGACCTGAGGTCCCATACGTCGGCGGCCTTCCCGAGCCGGGCGGCACGCCTGTCGGGGTTGAACCCGTCGAACTTCAGCAGGGGGCGCAGCTCGGAGATCTGGGGCAGTCGGTGTTTCACGGGGGCTCCCGGGATGCGTGACGGATGCGGCCAGGTGGGGCCGTGACGACGGGCGACGCGCCGTCGACGGCAACGTACGGGTCCATGATCCGGCACCGGCGTCAGGGAGACGGCATGTCCAGGTCGACCCGATGGTGGACGACGTCGTGTGCGACCTCGTGGAGCGGGCGGTTGCTCATGAAGGCGTACGCGCGCAGCCGGATGAGGGCCTGGTCGAGGGGGACGCCGAGGTGGACGGTGAGCGCGCCGGTCGCCTGGTGGACGACGGCTCGGTGCAGGGGCAGCGGTTGGCCGGACCGCATGTCGTTGATGCCCTCGGGATGGGTGAGGATCGACACGGCGCCTTCGGCGAGGGCGAGGAACTGGCCCATCTGTGTGCGGGTGAGCGGCCCAGGGGCGGCGCGGTGACCGGTCAGCGCGCCGAGCCGGGTGGCTCCCAGGTTGAGCGCCACGGCGTGGACGGCACGCGGCGGGCCGACGCGGGCGGCGGGCAGCAGGGCGGGCCAGCGTTCCTCGGGCACGGTGTGCAGGTCCGGGACGAGCACGGGTTCACCGGTGCGCACGGTGTCATGGGTGGGTCCCTCGCCGAGGGTGAACTCGAGGTCCTCGAAGGCCACTGCGGCGGTGTGGGACGGGTCGTACCAGACGAGTTCGAGGCCGGACTTGTTGAGCAGGCACAGGGTGAGGCCGTCGAGGCCGAGCGCGTGCGCGCAGGCTGCGGGGGCGAGCGCGCTCAGGCCCTGACCCGTGTGGGCGGCGGCCAGCAGGGCAGGGATGTCGGGAGAGGCTGCGGACACCGGGTGGGCACTCCTTGGCTGTGGGCGGTGGGACGCCGGTGGCGTGGGCCGCAGGACGCGTCGGCGGCGGAACTGTTCAAAGGCGCTGCTGCCTGTTCGGGGGCGGTGTGAACTCCTCGGCGGGGATGTGGCCCTCGACCACGCGCTGACACAGCTGGGTCAGCGAGGTCCGTCGGCTGCGGGCGCGGGCCCGCAGCCGCTCGAAGGCGGTGTCGGGAGTGACACCGAGCCGTGCCCCGAGGGCGCCCTTGGCCTGTTCGATGACGATGCGGCTGTTGAGCGCGGTCTGCAGTTGACCGACCCGTTCGACCTGGTCCTGGGAGAGGCGGTGGTGCAGGATGCCGATGGTCGCGGCGTCCGCCAGGGACTGGCCCAGGCGCAGGGCCGCCGGGTGGAGGGCGTCGGACCGGTCGTGGAACATGTTGACCGCGCCGATCACCTCCTCGCGCAGCCGCAGCGGCACCGCGGCCACGGTCTCGAAGTCGACCGCGCGGGCGGCCTTGGTGAACCGGGGCCAGCGTTCGGCGGCGGCGGGAAGCGTCAGGTCCACGGGGCCGACCGGCTCATGTCCCTGGCAGCATTCCTTGCACGGGCCCTCGTCGAACTCGACCTGCTTCTCTTCGAGTTGGTGGGCCGCGTGGGTGGACGCGGTCACGTCCACCAGGCGGTCCTGGGCGTCGACCATGACGACCCCGATCGCCGTCACGTCCAGCAACGCGCGCATGTGGTCGGTCAGTACGTGCAGGAAGTCCATCAGGTAGAAGCCGTCCCTGAGGGTGTCGGCCAGCTCCAGGAACGCCCGCGCGAGCCGTTCGTCCCGCTCCCACTGCGCCATCACGCAGCCTCCTTCCGCCCCGAATGTCGGTCGGCCCGGCCACCGTCGCGGCAGTGCCAGTGTCCCGTACGGCCCCGCTGACCGGAACCGGATCGGCGCATGTCGGCCAACGGCCGCGAAGAAGTCCGGTCGGCCGCCGCGATCCGCCACGTCCCGGAGCCGTAGGGTTCTTCTCGTCGGCCTCGCGGCACGTGAGGACCGCTCGGCCGACTGGTTCCTTGCCCCCTCGCACTCTTCTGGAGATTCGATGTACGCAGTCACCGACCCGGCCACCGGCGAGATCGTCGAGACCTACCCCACCGCCACCGACGCCGAGGTGACCGCGGCCGTGGACGCCGCGCACCAGGCCGCCGCGTGGGGGCGCACCAGCACCGTCGCGGACCGCGCCGCGCTCCTGCGCCGCCTCGGCGACCTGCACGCCGAGCACCGCACCGAGCTGGCCGACAGCATCGTGCGGGAGATGGGCAAGCCGCGCGAGGAGGCCGAGGGGGAGGTCGACTTCTGCGTGGACATCTACCACTACTACGCCGACCACGCCGAGGAATTCCTCGCCGACGAGGCGCTGAACGTCACCTCCGGTCCCGGCCGGGCCGTACTGCGCCGCAGCCCGGTCGGCGCGCTCCTCGGCATCATGCCGTGGAACTTCCCCGCCTACCAGATCGCCCGGTTCGCCGCCCCGAACCTCGCCATCGGCAACACCATCGTCCTCAAGCACGCCCCGCAGTGCCCCGGCACGGCGGCGCTCCTGCAGAAGCTGTTCCTCGAGGCGGGCTTCCCGACGGGTGCGTACGTCAATGTCTACGCCACCAACGAGCAGATCGCCGACGTCATCGCCGACCCGCGCATCCAGGGCGTCTCGCTCACGGGCTCGGAGCGCGCGGGCGCGGCGGTCGCCGAGATCGCCGGGCGGAACCTGAAGAAGGTCGTCCTCGAGCTCGGCGGCTCCGACCCGTTCGTCGTGCTGTCCACCGACGACCTCGACGCGGTCGTGGACTCCGCGGTCGCCGCCCGCCTCGACAACACCGGTCAGGCCTGCAACGCGGCCAAGCGCTTCATCGTCGTCGACGGTCTCTACGACGCGTTCGTGGAGAAGTTCACCGCGAAGCTGCTCGCCGACCAGACCGGCGCCCCGCTGTCCTCCGTGACCGCGGCCGACACCCTGGAGCGCCAGGTCGCCGCGGCCGTCGCCGAGGGCGCCACGCTGCACTCCGAGGGCAAGCGCGACGGCGCCCACTACCCGGCCGGCGTCCTCACCGGTCTGACCACCGAGAACGCCACGGCCCGACAGGAACTTTTCGGCCCCGTCGCCATGGTCTTCAAGGCCGCCGACGAGAACGACGCCCTGCGGATCGCCAACGACACCCCGTACGGTCTCGGTTCCTACGTCTTCACGAACGACGCCGCCCAGGCCGAGCGGGTGGCGCACGGCATCGAGGCCGGCATGGTCTTCGTCAACGGCGTCGGCGCCGAGGGGGCCGAGCTCTCCTTCGGAGGCGTCAAGCGCTCCGGCTTCGGCCGCGAGCTGGGCCGCCCTGGCATCGAGGAGTTCGTGAACAAGAAGCTCATCCGCACCGTCGCGTAGGTGTCGGGACAGGCGTAGGGCCTGTCGGAGTGCGGTGGGGGGGGGGGGGGGGGGGGGGGGGGGGGGGCCCCCCCGGGGGGGGGGGGGGGGGGGGGGGGGGGGGGGGGGGGGGGCGGGGCGGCCCGGCCCCCCCCCCCCCCCCCCCACCGGTGGAGGGGCGCGGGATGAGTGACGGGTTCAAGCGGCGCGAGCAGAGCCAATGGGGCGAGGGGGCGGCTCTCAAGGACGAGATCCTGAGAACCGCGGCGCGGCTGCTGATGGAGTCGAGCAGGGAAGGGGATCTGTCGCTGCGGGCGGTGGCCCGTGAGGTGGGCATCTCCGCGCCCAGCATCTATCTGCACTTCAAGAATCGGGCGGAGCTGGTGGCCGCGCTCACCGGGCGCGCCTGCCGGCGGCTGGTCGCGGAGTTGTGCGCTGCCAGGGACGCCGCCGCGGACGAGGACCCGCGTGCCGCACTGCGGACGATGGCGCGGCACTACTGCGCCTACGCGTTGGACAACCCGCGCGTGTACCACCTGATGTTCGGCATCGAGCGGATCCAGGTGCCCCGCGAGGACGCCGCTCCGCACCCGATGCGCGAGGTGCTCCAGGTGTGGCTCGACGCGGTGTCCGCGCTGGGGCACGGCGAAGCGGGCCCGGGCGACGAGCGGTTGGCCGTGCTGCTGTGGGTCTCGCTGCACGGCATCGTGTCCATGGCCGTGGCGCTGCCGTTCCCCACCGACCGGCAGTCGGTGCTCACGCGGGTGGACGACCTGCTGGAGCTGCTGCCCTCCCGGGTGTGAAGTCCGTACCGCCGGAACGCTCTTGGCGGGAGACGGCCGAATAACGACGTTTCGACGGGGCGAACCCGATCACATGATTGCCCTAGGCACCTAACGCTGTTAGGTGTGTGGGGGAAGCAACTCCTTTCCCCCACGGAGGCACCCCCATGATCGAGGCCCCCACCGACACGACGGTCGCCCTTCTCCACCACCCGAGCCCGCGCGCGGCCGGCTGCCCCTTCGACCCGCCGCCGGCCCTGCACGCCACGCAGTCCGAGCCGACGCTGTCCCGCGTACGCATCTGGGACGGCAGCAGCCCGTGGCTGGTCACCCGCTACGACCAGCTGCGCATGCTGCTCGGCGACCCTCGTGTGAGCGCGGACGTCAACGGGCCCGGCTACCCCCATCGTTCGGCCGGCCAGAAGGCCGGCTCCCAGGCCCGCCGCACGTTCCTGAACATGGACGACCCCGAGCACGCGCGGATCCGGCGCATGGTGACCGCGCCCTTCGCCGTCAAGAAGGTGGAGGCGCTGCGGCCCTCGGTCCAGAAGATCGTCGACGGCCTGATCGACGAGATGCTCGCCGGGCCGAAGCCGGTCGACCTGGTGCAGGCGTTCGCCCTGCCGGTGCCCAGCCTCGTGATCTGCGAACTGCTCGGCGTGCCCTACGAGGACCACGACCTGTTCCAGCGCAACACCAAGGTCATCGTCAAGCGCGACTCCGTGCCCGAGGAGACCGTCGCCGCCACCACGGCCCTCGCGGACTACCTGGAGGACCTGCTCGCGGCCAAGGAGGCCCGGCCGCAGGACGATCTGCTCTCCGAGCTCGCGACCAAGCGGGTGGCCACCGGGGAGATGACACGGCGCGAGGCCGCGCACATGGGTGTCCTGCTCCTCGCCGCAGGGCACGAGACCACCGCCAACATGATCGCCCTGGGCACCCTCGCCCTGCTCGAACACCCCGACCAACTGGCCGCGCTGCGCGGCACGGAGGACCCCAAGGCGGTCTCCGGGGCGGTCGAGGAGCTGCTGCGCTACCTCAACATCACGCACTCCGGCCGCCGCCGGGTGGCGCTGGCGGACATCGAGATCGACGGCCAGGTCATCCGCGCCGGCGAGGGAATCGTCCTCGCCAACGAGGTCGCCAACCGCGACCCGCGGGCCTTCGCCGGGAACCCGGACGAGCTCGACCTCACCCGCGACTCCCGCCGGCACGTCGCCTTCGGCTACGGCGTGCACCAGTGCCTGGGACAGCCGCTGGCCCGCGTCGAACTCCAGGTCGTCTACAGCACCCTGTACCGGCGCATCCCCACCCTGGCCCTCGCCACCGGCTTCGACCAGTTGGAGTTCAAGCACGACGGCCTGGTGTACGGGGTCTACGAACTCCCGGTCACCTGGTAGCCCTTCGCCGCCCCTGCGCACCACGTACCTCCACCCCCTCTCAGAGAAGCGAGAAGCACCATGCACGTCACCGTGGACCAGCCCAAATGCGTCGCCTCCGGCCAGTGCGTCATGCTCGCCCCCGAGGTCTTCGACCAGGACGACGACGGCGTCGTCGAGCTGCTGACCGCCACCCCCGGCGCCGAACACCACGAGGACGTCAGGGAGTCGGCCGCCGTCTGCCCCGCCGCCGCCATCCACCTGGCCGACCAGTGACGACCGCTCGTCCGCCGCGCCGGATCGTGATCGCCGGCGCCTCGGCGGCCGGCCTCGCCGCCGCGGAGACGCTGCGCCGCGAGGGCTACGACGGTGCGATCAGCCTCGTCGGCCGCGAGCCGCACCATCCCTACGACCGGCCCCCGCTGTCCAAGCAGGTCCTCTCCGGCGACTGGGACGCCGAACGGGCCACGCTGCGGCCCGCGGCCGACCTGGCCGCCCTCGACCTGGACCTGCGCCTGGGCACCACCGCCACGGCCCTCTCCACCGAGCGCCGTGTCGTCACCCTGTCCGACGGCACCGAGCTCGACTACGACGGCCTCGTCGTCGCCACCGGCGTACGCCCACGAAGACTGCCGCAGTGCGGACTGCCCGGCGTGCACGTACTGCGCGACCTGGAGGACGCGCTCGCCCTGCGGGACCGGCTGGGCCCGGGCCGCCGACTCGTCGTGGTCGGCGCCGGGTTCCTCGGCGCCGAAGTCGCCTCTTCCGCGCGCGCGTTGGGGACACGGGTGACACTCGTCGAGCCCGCCCCGCTCCCCCTCGCCCACGCGGTCGGCCACGACGTGGGCGCCCACCTGGCGCGGGTGCACCGCGACCACGGCGTGGACCTGCGCACCGGCATCAAGGTCGACGAGTTCGTGACCGAAGCGGCCCGCGTGACCGGCGTCCGGCTGTCCGACGGGACAGTGGTCCCGGCCGACGACGTACTGGTGGCCATCGGCTCCGAACCCAACACCGAATGGCTCGCCGACAGCGGACTGCACTTGGCAGACGGTGTGGTGTGCGACCAGTACTCGGCCGCCGCTCCCGGTGTGTACGCGGCCGGGGACGTCGCCCGCTGGCACAACCCGCTGTTCGGCACGAGCATGCGCGTCGAACACCGCACCAACGCCGCCGAGCAGGGCATGGCCGCCGCCCGCAACCTGCTCCGCCCGGATGCGCCCGGGCCGTTCGCGCCGGTCCCCTACTTCTGGTCCGACCAGCACGGTCTCAAGATCCAGGCGTACGGGCACCTGCGGGGCCACGACGAGGCGCGCGTCGTGGCGGGGGCCCTGCCGGAGGGACGCTTCCTCGTCGCCTACCGCACCGGCACGGCCCTGACCGGAGCGCTGGCCATCGGCATGCCGCCCAAGGAGCTGCGACGGTGGCGCACGGCCATCGCCGCGCGCGCCGACTGGCACGCCGAGGTGACGCCGTCCGCATCCGCCGCCGACTCCCTCGCCGAACGGAGCTGATGCCCCGCCCTCAAGCCTGCACGATTCCCCCGTCCACCTTCCCCGAGAGGCCGAGCCCCCAGATCAGACCGCCGATTCCGGTGGCGAGGCCGAGGCCGTCCAGGATGCCTTCCATGACGCTCAGCGCGGGCGCGGGGGCGGCAGGCCTCGTCGCGGTGTTGACGACCCTGGCCGCTCCCGCGAGGACGTCCAACTCGAGCTGCGGCGCGGTCACGAAGACCTGGGTCGGCTTCCAGGTGAAGAAGTTCTTGACCCAGTCCCCGATGCCGACCGAGGCCTTTCCGAGGCTGCCGACGCCCACGTACCCCTTGAGGATGGAGAAGCCGCCCGCGGCGAGCCCCACCGTTCCCATGACGAGGCTCGGGATGTCCCATTTCCCCGTGTCGAAGCCCTTCCCGATCGTCAGGCCGAGCGAGGCCGCCCCGAAGACGACCGAGCCGATGGCCAGGGCGATGCCGATCGGGCCGCTGATGAACATGGCGATGACACCGAGGACGGTCCCGATCACGGAGAAGATCGAGTTCAGGAGGTCGCCGATCCGGTCCCAGAAATTCTTGCCCTCGACCGCCTCGCCCTCCGCGTCCTCCAACGCCCGCTTGGCGACGCCCGCGTCGGACGTGCGCAGCTCCTCGGCGTCGACGGCGAGCATCCGGGCCGCCTCCAGGTCCGACTCCGCGGACTCGACGGAACGCTGGGCCTCGCTCTCCGCCTCCCGCGCGTCGGCGAGGGCGGTGCGGGCGCTGCTGCGGGCCTGCTGGTCGTCCGGCGGCGGCTGCTCGGCGCTGTCGAGGCGCTTCACGTGGGCGCTCGCGGCGGACGCGACGTCGGTGGCCGAGTCCAGGCGGTCCTTGGCCTCGCGGCCCTTTTCAAGCGCCCGATCCGCCTGGTCCTGCGTCTCCTTGAGCTGCCCGGCGTACGTGGCGACCGCGGCGGCCGCCGCCTCGTAGGACGAGTGCAACTTGCCCACCTGCTTGGGCAGTTCGCCGAGCTGGGTCCGCAGCTTCTCCATGGACTCGCCCTCACCGAGCTCGTCGGAGTCCAGGCGGCTGACGACGGAGTGGGCGGAGTGGGCGTCGTGGGAGATGGAGCGGTACTCCGCGGCGAGGTTCTCCAGGATCTCCGGGTCGCCGGGTGTCGGGTCCTGCGAGAAGCCGAACACCGATTCCCATTCGGCCAGCGGTGGCCGTGTCATGACGGAACCTCACTTCCCGTTCTCGGCGCCGACGTCTGCCGGCTCCTCGTCGTCGTGGAACCGGAACGTCTCGGCGATGGCGTCGAAGACCTCGAAGAACTTCGCCGCCAGAGCGATGTTGGGCGTCGTACCGGCGAGGATCATCAGCTCCCGGCTCGACGGCACCGGGATCACGACCTGGTGCACGGCGGTACGGACGGTGGCCCGGCCGAAGTAGTCGAAGTCCTCGACCGAGGTCATCCGCCCCACGCTGCCCACCTCGGGCAGCTCCATGATCTCGACGCGGTTCAGCTCGGAGTGCCGGCCCACCGAGGTCCGACTGTTGCGCATGCCCGCGGCGAGCATCATCTGCGTGAGCTCGGTGGCCTCGCCGTCGGGGATCCGGGCGCGCAGCACCATCGCCGTGGCGTTCAGCGTGCTGCCGTCGCGCAGGAAGCCGAGCATGTAGCCGACCTGGAGGGCGCCTTGGCCGTATGCCTCGCGGGCGCTCCTGCGGGTGTCCCGGATCAGGCTGTCCACCTGCTCGCGGTCGACGTCGAGGCCCTTCGCCTGCTCCTCGATACGGCGCCGGATCGCCGTGTCCCTGATGTTCGGGTCGAGATCGAGATGGGTCCAGCTGGACGGGTAGTTCAGCGTGTAGCGCGCGGGTGCGCCCTGCGGCCGCTCGCCCACGGGCAGCAGCCCCGGCTGCCCGCCCCCGTCCTGCGTCTCAAGCGGTGTCATCCAGTGCCTTCGTAGCGTCGTTGTCGGTGTCGGTGAAGTTGTCGACGATGCCCTGCGCGGCCTCCTTGAACGTGTCCACGTTGTCCTGGACCCGCTCGTGTCCGGCCGTCCACGCCGTGTCGAAGCCGTTGACGGCCCCGGTGAGGCCGGAGTCGCCCACGTCCTCGTCCGATCCCACATTGCCCAACTTCGCGGTCTTGCCGATCCGTTCGCGGATGTCCCGCAGGGCGTCCATGGTGTCGGCGAGATCGTCCACCGGAATGTGGATGCGCGACATGGGGCTCCCTTCTCTCGTCTCCCGCGGACGGTGATCCGCGCACACCGGGCTCTACGAGCTACCTGGCCAGGCGGTTCACGCCCGCTGCGCGGCGGTGCTCAGGACGGTCGACGGGCGCACCGCTCCCACGGGTTCGCCGTGCCCGAGGACGGGTGCCTCGCTCAGCTCCGCGAGGCGCGGGTCGGCGTCCACGTCGACCCCGAGGTGGCGCAGCGCGGCGGTCATCACCACGGGGCGCGGCCGCTGGGCGCCGTCCGCGATCTTGAGGGCGACGGCGGAACCGTCCGGGCGGGCGAGGGCGTAGACGCCTTCCGCCCCGTCCTTGGCGACGACGCCGGGGAGCGCCCGCATGAGGGTGGTGACGTCGCGGCCCGTGCCGCCCACGTACTCGGGGTGGGTGTTCATCGCGGTGGCCACGCGGTGTTCGTGGCTGCCTTCGGCGGCGGTCGCGATCCTCGCGAAGGCGCGGGCCAGCCCGGTGAGGGTGAGTGCGAACAGCGGGGCGCCGCAGCCGTCGACCCCGACCGCCGTCGCCTTCTCCCCCGCGAGGTCCTCCAGTGCGTCGCGCAGCGCGAGTTGCAGGGGGTGGGCGGGGGCGAGGTAGTCGTCGACGGACCAGCCCGCAGCGACGCAGGTGGCGAGCATCGCCGCGTGCTTGCCGGAGCAGTTCATGGTGATGCGGCTTGGGCCGAGCCCGGCGGCGAGGTGCGCGGGCTGCGCGTCCGCGCCGATGGGCAGGGCCGCGGTGCACCGCAGGGCGTCCTCGGTCAGTCCTGCTCCGGCGAGGATCCGGCGGACGCCGTCGAGGTGGAAGGCCTCGCCGGAGTGGCTGGCGCAGGCGAGGGCGAGGAGTTCGCCGTCGAGGTCGAGGCCGGCGCGGAGCATGCCGACGGCCTGGAGCGGCTTGTTGGACGACCGCGGGTACATGGGGCTGTCGACGGGGCCGGCCGACAGCACGGCGGCGCCGTCCGCGTCGAGCGCCACGACCGAGCCGTGGTGCACGGATTCGAGGAAGTCACCACGCCACACCTCCGCGAGCACGGGCCAGTCGGGCGTGGAGTTGCTGGGGGCTGCGGCGGTCATGAGCGTCCTTCGGTGTCGAGGTCGGTGGTGCGGGGCCGTGGCGGTGAACACGACGGTTCTCACGACTCCCACGGCCCTACAAGTGTCGACAGTTATCAGCTTCAGCGAGAAGTGTCGACAGTTGTCCGCCATGAAAGACGGCCACCAGGAAGCCTTGACACGGAGTTCGGGACGCCTGTCCACTGACCACTGTCGACACTTCAGCAGCGCTCTTCGTCCCTCGGAGGTTCCCGTGACCGGACTGGTTCACCGTCGCCTGGCGGGTCAGGTGGCAGAGATGCTGCGCGAGCAGATCCTCACCGGCGTCCTGCCCTCCGGCTCCCGCCTCAACGAGGTGGAGATCGCCCGCGATCTGGGCATCAGCCGCAGTCCGCTGCGCGAGGCCATCGGTCAGCTGGTGAGCGACGGGCTCCTGGTGCACGTGCCCAACAAGGGCGCGGCCGTCTTCACGGCGGGCCCCGAGGACGTGGCGGCCCTGTTCGAGCTGCGCTCGGCGCTGGAGTGCCGGGCGGCGCGGCTTGCCGCGCTCCGCAGGCAGCCCAAGGAGGTGGTCCGGCTGCGCAAGGTGTGCGAACGCTCCCGCAAGGCACGCGAGACGGGGCGCAAACTCCCCTACAACCTGGACCTCGAATTCCACCGTTCGCTGATGGAGGCCGCGCACAGCCCCCGCATCGCGGAGCAGGTCTGGCTGGTGCAGCAGCAGGTGATCGTGCTGCGCAGCGGACTGATGTCGCGGCCCGCGCACACGGAGGCCTCGCTGAGCGACCACGAGGCGATGGCCGAGGCGGTCGCGGACGGCGACGCCGAGCTGGCCGCGAGCCTGATGGAGGCCCATCTCGCCCTGGTGGAGACCGAGTTGCTGCACTCCACGCAGCCGGACCCGCGGCACACGGACGACGCCGAGGGGGCCACGCCCGCGCGCCGCGCCGGCCGGGCGGAGGCGAAGTGACCCCCCGGCCCCGCCCCCGCGACCTGGGCATCGCCCCGGGCACACTGCCGTCAGGACCGGCGAACTCCCTGACCGACGTACGGGGCGTCCGCGTGGGACACCTCACCCTCCACCACGACGACGGGGCGGGTCCCGCGCGCACGGGTGTGACCGTCGTCGTCCCCGCCACCGGCTCCGTGTTCCGCCACAAACCGGCGGCGGGCCTGGAGGTCGTCAACGGATTCGGCAAGGCCGCCGGACTCAGCCAGGTCGACGAACTCGGCGTCCTGGAAACGCCGTTGGCGCTGACGAACACGCTCGGCGTCGGCGCGGCCTTCGAGGGTCTGGCCCGCCACGCGCTCCAGGGCCACCCGGAGATCGGCGTCTCCACCGGCACCGTCAACCCGGTGGCCTTCGAGTGCAACGACGGCTGGCTCAACGACATACGGGGCCTTCTCGTCCGCCCAGGCCATGTTCTGGACGCTCTGGCCGAGGCGTCCGATGGGCCAGTACCGGAGGGAGCCGTCGGCGCGGGTACCGGCATGGTGTCCTTCGGCTGGAAGGCGGGCATCGGCTCCAGCTCCCGGACCGTCGAAGCCGACGACGGCAGCCGCTTCACCGTGGGCGTCCTCGTGCTCGCCAACTTCGGCCGGGCGGCGGACCTGACGGTGCTCGGCACCCCGGTCGGCCGCCACCTCACACCTGAAAGGGCGTCGGAGCAGGGCGAGTTCGCCCGTGGCGCCGGGTCCTGCATCGTCCTCATCGCCACGGACGCCCCGGCGGACGCCCGTCAGCTGCGGCGCATCGCCAAGCGCGGCTCCGTCGGCCTGGCGCGGACCGGCGGCATCATCCAGCACGGCAGCGGCGAGTACGCCCTGGCCTGGTCCACGGCGAACCGCACACCGCACGTACCGTCCGGGCCGGTTCGCGCCTCCCAGGCACTGGCCGAGGACGGGCCCCTCATGGACCTGATGTTCCGGGCCGCCGCCGAGGCCACGGAGGAAGCCGTCCTCGACTCCCTCTTCGCCGCCCACGCCGTGACCGGCATCCGGGGCCACCACGCCCCCGCGCTGCCCACGGACCGCGTGGCCCAACTCGTCCGCGCGGCCCGGCCGTCGGCGCCGCCGGAGCCCTCGGCGTAGCCCGTCCCTCCCCGAACCTCGCACAGCACACACCACACACCGCACACGGCACCCACCGACCGTCGGCATGCCCGACGGTCCGGTTCGACCTGCCCTCGCCCACCACCCCGGAAAGAGCGAACCATGCCCGAAACCGCTCCGGTCGCGGCTCCGCGCCGGACACCCACGTTCCTCCAGTCCCTCGCCCCGATCGCCGTGATGATCGCGCTGCTGGTGGTCGGCACGGTCTGGCTCGGCCTCGATCCCGTGATCCTGCTGATCGTCGCCTCCAGCTTCGCCGGGGCGTACGCCCTGTGGTTCGGACTGTCCTGGGAGCAGATGCTCGCCGGCATCCGCCGCAAGATCGACTCGACGATGCCCGCGCTCCTGATCCTGATCTCGATCGGCATGCTCACCGGCACCTGGATGATCAGCGGAACGATCCCCATGGTCGTGGACTTCGGCCTCCGGGCGATCGAACCCCACTGGATACTTCCGGTGTCGTTCCTGGTCACCGTGGTCGTCTCCACGCTCACCGGAACGTCATGGGGTTCGGTCGGCACCGTCGGTGTCGCGCTCATCAGCGTGGCGGGCGGCCTCGGTGCCTCGCTGCCCATGACGGCCGGGGCGATCGTCGCGGGCGCCTACTTCGGCGACAAGATGTCACCGCTGTCGGACACCACCAACCTCGCGCCGGTCGTCGCGGGCGCCAACCTCTTCGAGCACATCCGCCATCTCCTGTACACCACGGTGCCCGCCGCGGTCGTGTCACTGGTCGCCTACTTCTTCCTCGGCCTGACCATGCACACGGGTTCGTCGCAGGGCACGGGCCGGCGGACGGAGGAGCTGCTCGGCTTCCTGGGCAAGGCCTTCACGTTCAGCCCGCTCCTGCTGCTGCCGCCCCTGGTGGTCCTGGTGGGTGCGGTGCTGCGCAAGCCGCCGCTGCCGACGATCATCCTGTCGTCGGCGGTGGCCGCGGTCCTCGGCGGTGTGGTGCAGGGCTTCTCCCTGTCCGAGCTGAGCACCGCCGCGTCCGAGGGCTTCAGCACCGACATGCTCACCGCGCACGGCTGGGACCCGCAGGTCATCCCGGAGACCGCCAAGACCCTCCTGGACCGCGGCGGGCTCTCCTCCATGACGAGCGTCGTCCTCATCGGTCTCGCCGGCTTCGCGTTCGCCGGCATCATCACCGAGGCGGGCTTCATGGACGTCCTCATCGCGCGCCTGCTGCACCGTGTGCGGCGCACCGGAGGCATCGTCCTGGCGACCGTCGGTTCCTCGATCGGCGTGGCCCTCGCCACCGGTACCTCGTACCTGACGATCCTGATCCCAGGCGAGGGCTTCAAGCAGGTCTACGCCGACAAGGGGCTCGCGCCCAAGAACCTGTCCCGCACCCTGGAGGACTCCGGCACGGTGATGGTGCCGCTGGTCCCCTGGAGCGAGGCGGCGATGTACATGTCGACGACGCTGGGCGTGGCGACCATCTCGTACGCGCCCTACGCCTTCCTGTGCTACCTGGGCGCCGTGTTCGCGGTGATCTGCGGGTACACCGGCATCGGCATCGCGCGCAGTGGCACGGGGCCGACGTCCCGACCCACGCCCGCGGAACCGGCCACCATCACCGCCGCCGTCTCCTGATTCCCCCTGCGGCGGCGAACAACCGCCGGGGCCGGCCGCCCCTGCGGTCGGATCGTGGATGGCGCCCATGGCCTCAGGCGAGGGCGGCGACCAGCAGGGCGAACGCGGCGATGATGACGGCGACGCGAACGTAGTGCCAGCGGTCCCAACGGTTGAGCTGTTCCTTCCAGTCGGAGGGCCGGTCGCCGGTGGTCCATGCCTTGACCCGGTTGTTGATCGGGACGAGCACCACGAGCGACATGATCACGCTGACGATCAGCAGGCCGGCGGCCGCGACGACGAGGCCGGCGCCCCGATGCCATCCGGCGACGGCCCAGACCCCGACGAGGACGAGCGAACCGATGTACCAGAACGGCATCACGGCGCCGCCCAGCCGGGCCCCGTGAACACGAGCGCGCAGGCCGCTGTCGCCGGGGAGTGCGTTGAGGATCGGGTTGCTGAAGGCGGGGACGGAGAACTCCACCCCCACCATCACGCCGACGATCACGGTGGTGACGATCTCAAGTGCGTTGAGCATGGTGCCCCCTCTTGAGAGATATCTAGCAGCGCTAGATGATGGGGCAATGCTAGCTCTACTGCCGCTCGGTTGTCTAGCGGTGCTAGCATCGGGTCATGTCGGTACAGGAACGCAAGGAGCGTGAACGCGCGAGCCGCGAGCGGCTCATCGTGGCGACGGCCCGCGAACTCGCCGAGCGGCAGGGCTGGGACGCGGTCACCACCCGAAAGCTGGCCGAGCGCATCGAATACAGCCAGCCCGTCCTCTACAGCCACTTCCGGGGCAAGCGCGAGATCATCGGCGCCGTCGCCCTCGACGGCGCCGCCGAACTTGCGGCCGCCGTGCGGTCAGCAGCCGCCGACGCGAACGGACCGCGTCAGCGAGTCGCCGCCCTCGCCCGCGCCTATCTGGACTTCGCCGCGAGCAACCCGGCGGTCTACGACGCCATGTTCCAGCTCGACGGCGGCCTGACGTTCGCGCAGGAGGACACCCCGGCGCCGTTGAAGGACGCTTTCGCCGCCCTGCTGGAGACCCTCGCCGAGGTCGCCGGCGGCGACGTCCACCCGGCGGTCTTCACGGAGGTGTTCTGGGCGTCCCTCCACGGTCTCGCGACTCTGACCAGGGCGGGCCGACTGCCGTCGGCGTACGCCGAACAACGCCTGGAACTGCTGGTGGACCGGCTCGCCGTGCTCTGAGCCGTCATCCCGACGGATCCGCAGATCAGCGGCCGTCTCTCGCACCGGACAGGTCTCGTACCACCGCGATGGCTGTTCTAGTCTGGCCGCGCCGCCGACCGGCCCGCTGGTCGCCGTACCGGGCCGAGAAGAGAAGACATGTCCAGGGCTGTTCCGCACGATTCCGACGAGACACCGCCGACCGCGCGCGCCGCGGCCTCCGGCGCCGGTGTGTCGTTCCAGCGCGGGCTGAGCGTGCTCATCAGTGTCGCCGAGTCCGGGGAGACACGTGTCGAGCAGATCGCGGCGGACGCGGGGATCCCGGTGAGCACGGTGTACCGGTACCTGCGCACACTGCGGGCGTTCGACCTCGTGGAGGAGCGGTCGGGTACCTACGTTCCCGGGTGGCGGCTCCTGGAGCTGTCGGGCCAGCATCTGACGCACACCCGGCTCGTGGAGCTCGGGCACCCGCTGCTTCAGGAGCTGACGGACGCCACCGGGGAGACGGCCGTGCTGACCGTGCGGGTCGGCTCGCAGGCGATGTGTCTGCGCCAGACGCAGTCGCCGCACGCGATCCGTATGGCGTTCCGGATCAACCAGCTGCTGCCGCTCTACGCGGGGGCGGGGCAGCGCATCCTGCTGGCGCACGCGCCCCGTCCGGTGATCGAGCGGGTGCTCGGCCGGCCGATGCGTACGATCACCGCGCACACCCCCGACCGCGGCCGGCTGGCCCGGGAGATGGAGCGCATCCGCGGCAGCGGCTTCCTCATCTCGCAGGGCGAGTTGAACGAGGGCGCTGTCGCCGTCGCGGTGCCGGTGACCGCGACGGGCGAGGTGGTGTGCGCGCTGACGGTGGCCGGGCCCGACGCACGGTGCGGCCCCGCCTGGCGGCGGCAGGCCCGCGACCGGCTTCAGGCCGCGAGCACCCGCCTGTCGGAGATCCTGGAATACGGGTCCGAATGAGCCCTCACGCCGGGGTGATCCGCACCGGCAGGTGCTTCCAGCCGCGCAGCGTGTTGTGCAGGAACGGCACCGGGTCGCCCGCCGGTTCCACCGTCCGTACCCGGCGGGCCAGTTCACCGATCAGGACCTCCGCCTCCAGGCGCGAGATCGGCTGGCCCACGCACTGGTGGATGCCGAAGCCGAACGCCAGGTGCCCGGAGGCGTCCCGCTCGATCCGGTAGCTGTCGGCGTCGTCGCCGAAGCGGCGCGGGTCGCGGTTGGCGGCCCCGGTGAACAGTGCGATCTTGCTGTCCTCGGGGATGCGGACGCCGTGGAAGTCGACCTCGCGCGCGGTGGTGCGGAAGAAGGACTGGAACGGCGACTCGTGGCGCAGCGCCTCGTCCACGGCGAACCGGGTCAGCTTCGGGTTGGCGTGCAGCAGCTCCCACTGCCCGGGATTGGCGGACAGACACCTCATGGTGTTGCCGAGGGTGAGCACTGTGGTGTCGAGCCCCGCCGACAGCAGCGCGCGCACCAGGCGGGTCGCCTCGTCGCCGGTGATGACACCCTGGTCGGCGTACTCCCAGAGCTTCGCGCCGAGCCCGTCGGGGGTCAGGTTCTCGCGCGCGCAGTTCTCCATGACCCAGTCGACGGTGTGCTCGCCCGCGGCGAAGTACGCGGCGTAGCGGGCATCTTCGGGGCCGAAGGCCGAGAAGTTCATGGCCCCGTGCGGGAGCAGGTTCTCCGCGCGGCCCGCACGAGGGATGCCGACCGCGTTGCCGAAGACCTCGATGGGGAACAGTTCCGCCATCCCGGTCACCGCGTCGAACTCGCGCTTGTCGAGGAGTTCGTCGACGAGTTGGCCGGCGTAGGTCTGGAAGGCGGTGCGCAGCGCGCGCACGTTGCGCGGGGAGATGACGCCGGACATGGCGGTGCGCAGCGGGGTGTGCGTCGGCGGGTCGGAGTCGAGGATGCCGGCCGGCTTCCACGGGGGCTCCTGGTGGTAGTTGCGCGGTCCGACCCCGGCGCCCGAGAGGAACGTGCCGTGGTCGGTGAGGATCTCCCGGCACTGCTCGTACCTGGTGAAGGCGTGCACGCCGTAGCGCTCCAGCCACACGGCGGGGCCCGCGTCGCGCATCCGTGCGAAGAGCGGGTACGGGTCGGTGAGGCTGGCGTCGTCGTAGGGGTCGTCGGCGAGGTGTGCGACGGGGGTGTCGGCCGGGGCGGACATCTGGCCTCCTGATGCGGCTCGGTGGTGGCAGGCACCGTAGAACGGCGGGCACGGCCCCGGACACAGCGGTTATCAGCTGCTGAGAACGGCCGTTGCCGTCGTGCGTCCCGATTTTCGACGATGCGGCTGACACGCGACGGAGGACGACATGGAGGGTGCAGCATGCCGACGCAGGACTACCTGACGGTGACCGTGAAGGAGACACGCTCCGAGGCCGCAGGGGTGCGCTCCCTGGTGCTGGCCGCGCGCGAGGGCGGGTCGCTGCCGGCCTGGACGCCCGGCGCGCACATCGACGTGGTCCTGTCCCGGGATCTGGTTCGGCAGTACTCGCTGTCCTCGGGGGCCGAGGAGGCCGGGTGGCGCATCGCCGTGCTGCGGGAGCCCGAGGGGCGGGGCGGTTCCGCGTATCTGCACGACCGGGTCGAGGCGGGCGACACCCTGCTGGTGAGCGCGCCCCGCAACAACTTCGCCCTGGCCCCGGCCGCGCCACGGCTGGTGTTCGTCGCGGGCGGCATCGGCATCACGCCGATCCTGCCGATGCTCGCGGCGGCCGAACAGGCGGGCCTGGAGTGGCAGTTGCTGTATCTCGGGCGCAGCGCCGGGAGCATGGCGTTCGCCGGGGAACTCGACCGGTACGGCGATCGGGTGCGGCTGCACCGCGATGATGTGTCGGGGGTCGCGGACCTCGCCGCGGAGCTGGACGGCATGGGTGCGGCGCAGGCCCATGTGTACGCGTGCGGACCGGCCGGGCTGCTCGCGGCGGTGCGGGAGTACGCCGACGGGCACCCGCAGGCGCGACTCACACTCGAACGGTTCACCGCGGATCCTGACGGCCACGGTCACGTCGACGACCGGCCGTTCACGGTGGAGACCGCCGACGGGCAGGAGATCCCGGTGGCTGCCGGGCAGTCGATCGTCGACGCCCTGACGCAGGCGGGGGTGCGCACGCTCACCTCGTGCCGGGAGGGTGTGTGCGGGACGTGCGAGACACCCGTTCTGGAAGGCACTCCCGACCACCGCGACCAACTCCTGAGCGAGGAGGAGCGGGCCGCGGGCGACGTCATGATGATCTGCGTGTCGCGGTGTCTGGGGGATCGTCTGGTCCTCGACGTGTGAGGGCTGGGGTCGCCGGGGCGGACGCGCACCGACCGACAACTCCCTTATGAGTCACCCCACTTGCGCGACCGCGTCCACGACCGCCCCGGACCGGACGAGGTCCAGCGCAGCGTGCACCCTCGGGTACAGCACCACGTCACGGGTCAGGTGGTCGATCGGCCGCCCGTCGGTGGCCGGTGTGGCGCGCAGCCGGTCGAGGGCGGCGCGGGTGGCCGGGGCGAGGGCGTCCGGGCCCCTGCCCTGCTCGGCGAGGCGCAGCTCCAGGGCCTGACCGGCCATCAGCAGCTCGGTGGCGACGACCGCTTCGATGTTCGCGACGACCTGGCGGGCGTGCCGGCCCGCGTTGGACGCCATCGAGACATGGTCCTCCTGGTTGGAGCAGGTCGGGATGGAGTCGACACTGTCGGGGTGCGCGAGTGTCTTGCAGTCGGACACCAGGGCGGCGGCGAGGTACTGCGGCAGCATGTAACCGCAGTCCATGCCGACCTTCTCGCCGTCGACGAGCATGTCGGGCAGCCCGCGGTTGAGTGTGCCGTCGTTGAGGCGGAACAGGCGCCGTTCGGCGATCGAACCGATCTCGGTGACGGCGATGGACAGGAAGTCCGAGGCGAACGCCAGGTACTGGGCGTGGAAGTTGCCGCCGGAGACGGCCTTGAGGTCGCGCGGCAGGGAGGGCACGACGAGCGGGTTGTCGGTGACGGCGTTGAGTTCGGTCTCGACGATGCCGTGGACGAAGCCGAGAGTGTCGCGCACGGGACCTAGCACCTGCGGCACGCACCGCAACGAGTAGGCGTCCTGCGGAGGTTGGCGCACGGGATCGGTGTCGGCGGCGCCGTCGACGAACGCGCTGCCGTCGAGGAGTTCCCGCAGCCGGGCCGCCGTCGCGATCTGCCCGGGGTGGCCGCGGGCCTCGTGCAGCTGCGGCAGGAAGGCGTCGCCGAAGCCGAGCAGTGCCTCGATGCTCATCGCGGCGGTCACCTCGGCGGTGGCGAGGAGGTTCTCGGCGTCGGCGAGGGCGAGGGCGCACAGCGCGGTGGAGTAGGAGGTGCCGTTGGTGAGGGCGAGGCCCTCCTTGGCGCCGAGGGCGAGTCGCTCGATGCCGGCGGCGGCCATCGCGGCGCGGCCGCTCGTCAACTCGCCCTCGTGGTGGACGAGTCCGCTGTCCTCCTCCGGGTCGGTGTCACCGGCCGGGCGGCTGAGGGCGAGCGCGAGGTGGGCGAGCGGGATGAGGTCGCCGCTGGCGCCGAGGGAGCCGTACTCGGGGATCGCCGGGTGGACACCGGAGTTGAGCATGGCGAGCAGGGTGTGCACGACGTCGGGGCGCACGCCCGAGTAGCCGCGGGCCAGGCTGGAGGCGCGGATGAGCATGGTGGCGCGCACGACGTCCTCGCCGCAGTGCCGGCCGACGCCGCAGGCGTTGGAGACGATGAGCCGGCGGGACAGTTCGACGGCGTCCTCGGGGGTCTCGAAGGCCTGCCGTCCCGCGAGCGAGCCGAATCCGGTGTTGACGCTGTAGACGGGCCGCGCGGCGTCGCCCTCGGACATGTCGTCGGTGAGCCGGGAGATCCAGGCGGCGCTCGGTCCCATGGCCTTCTCGGCCCCCGCGCCGAGTGCGACGGGACGGTGGTGGCGGGCGACGGCGACGAGGTCGTCGAGGGTGAGCGGCCGCTCACCGATGACGAGGGGTTCGGTGGCTGTGGTGGTCACAGGGCGGCTCCTTCCGGGACGGTGGCGGGGGTGGCGGGGCGGGTGTCGCCCTGGTGTCCGGCGCGGTGCCGGGTGGCGGCGCTGACGACGGTGAGTACGAGGATGTTGGCGACCATGGCGACGACCCCCACGTCGAGGTCCTGCACCGGCCGCGGAGCCCACGGCAGCAGGCTCGCGGTGGTGGCATCGGTGAGGGTGGTCCAGCCGACGAGGGCGACGCCGGTGCACACCCCGGCCCAGGCGCCCGCGGTGGTGACGGGGTTGCGCCGCCACATCGAGGCCACGAGGACCGGGAAGAGCTGGACCACGAACCCGTACGCCATGATCAGCAGCATCGCGATGGCCTCGCCGCCGCGGAAGGTGAGCACGGCGGCGACCAGGGCGAGGACCGGCACGAGGAGCCGGCTGAGCCGTCCCACGGCCTGCTCGCTCGTGGCGGGGCGGGCCGTCTGGTAGATGTTCTTCGCGACCAGCATCGCGGCGGACTGCAGCAGCATCGCCCCGGGGACGAGCGCGGCGAGCATGCCCGCGACGCCGACGAGCCCGACCAGCCACGGCGGCAGCGCGTCCTTGGCGAGCGAGAGCAGCGCGAGGTCCCCGTCCTTCAGGCCGGGCACCTTGAGCACGGCGGTGAACCCGATGACGAGGACCATCACCAGGACGATCTGGTACGCGGGGGTGATCACGGCGTTGCGGCGCAGCGCCTTGGCGCTGCGGGCGGCGAGGATGCCGGGCATCATGTGCGGCCACGTACAGATGCCGAGGGCGAACAGCAGGCTGGTGGAGATGTACCACCACACGCTGTACCCGTGGTCCGGCAGAGTCAGGAAGTGCGGGTGGGCGGCGGACAGCGCGTGGAACATGTCACCGAGCCCGCCGTAGTAGTGGATCGGCAGGTACAGGCCGAGCCCCACGACGAGGACCAGCATCAGCGTGTCCTTGATGATCGCGTTCCAGGCGGTGCCGCGCAGGCCGGAGACGGTGACGTACACGGCGATGACGGCGACACCGATCCACACGGCCGCGCCCTGCGGGATCCGGCCGTACGAGCACTCGTACACGATGATGCCGAGCCCCTTGAGCTGGAGCACCAGGTACGGCACGAGGGACACCACGCCGACGAAGGCGGTCAGCACGCCGAACGCCTTCGAGCGGTACTTGTGGGCGTACAGGTCCGGGGCGGTGAGCAGTTTGTGGCGGCGGGCGTACGCCCAGATCGGCGGGGCCAGCCAGTAGAAGACGACGTAGCAGATCGACGAGAACATGTAGATCATCGGCCCGCCCATCGAGTAGGCGCCGCCACTGCCACCGAGGAAGGTGTACGTGGTGAAGTTCTCGCCGGCGGCGAGGAGGAAGACGAGCAGGCTGCCGAGCCCGCGCCCGCCGACGGACCACTGTTCGAGGTCCATGGTGCGGCCGCGCCGGGCGAGCAGCCCGAGGACGAGCACGAGGACGAATGCGCTGCCGAGGATGGCGAGGGCGACGTTCATCGGGCGGCTCCTTCGGCGGTGGTGCCGCCAGAGAACTCGCCGCGTTCGCCGACCGGTTCATCGGGTTCGCGATTCGCGGGATCGAGGAAGTAGACGACGGCCATCACGACGGTGGTGAGCACCACCCACAGGGCGGCCCAGAACACCACCATCGGCAGGCCCAGTACGTAGGGCCGCTCGGTGTTGACGACGATCAACGACCCGGCGACCGGGACGGCGCTGAGCGAATAGAGGATCCAGCGGCGTGACACGAGACGTGCTCCCTCCGGGCGTGCGGCCATGTGCGCGGGGAATGCTTGCCCGGTGAACGGATCTTGGCAATGGCCGATTCTCACGGTGCAGGAACGGCGTCGCGCCCCGGCCGGAAGGCGCCGCGTCGTGGCATGGCGAACGGGCGGTGGTGGAGGACTGCAGCGGTGGCCCCCGCCGGAAATCATCCGGAACGTCGGCGGGGGCCACCCTGGAGGCGCGCGGCTCCCCTTCGCACGCGCCTCGCGAACTCCGCCGGGCATGCCGTGGCCCAGGAGCGTGCGGAAAGACCCGCCCCGGGGACCGCGACAAACGGCGGAGGGCCGGAGCCGCGCTGTCGGCGTTGCGGCTCTGACCGGCTCGGTCATTGGTCACATGGCCCGGGGGCTTGGGGCCGCTCGGCGCGCTGGGGCGCCTCGCATCAAAAATGGTACGGCATATGCAACTTTTCCCTCAAGTGGATACCTGCCGCGCGATCATGACGCACCGTCACGAGAGGCGGGCTCCCGTCCGGTGCGCCACCCATGAACAACGGTGGCCCGGCGCGCACTCGCCGCGCGCCGGGCCTCCGCTCCTCTTCCGCCTCACCCGGAGGCCTGGTTCACGGTTGTTCCGCTGTTACTTGACGGCCGCCGCCCGGACGATCTCCTGCGACACGGATCCGCCCTTGTCGTCCTTCGCGCTCGCCCGCAGCGACAGCGAGGCGGCGTCCTTCGGCACGTTCAGGGTGCCCTTCCAGTGGGCGCCGGATCCGGAGAGGGACACGGACTTCCAGGTCTTGCCGTCGTCGTAGGACACCTTCAGGGCGCCGCCGCCGATGGCGCCGGTGCCGGCCGCGTCCTTGACGTACTCGGCGGACAGGCCGATCGGCAGCCGCTTGCCCGCCTGGATCTTCCCGGCGAGGTCGGTGCCGATGTCGTAGTTGAGGTTGATCAGCGGCAGGAACGTGTACGCGTCCTCCGGCGTGCTGCCCGAGCGGAACGTCCACTCGCTGTGCGAGGTGGTGCCGATGCCCCACACCGTCGGGTCGAGCGCCGTGTCGGTGACGACCTTGAACGGCAGCACGGAACCGTCGCTGACACCGAACTGGGCGGTACTGCCCGTGCGTCGGCCCGCGCTCTCGCCGTCCACGAACGCCTCGGTGGTCTGCGTCATGCCCGACTCGGAGCTGTACGGGTCGCCGAAGCCGGTGTGGTCCGGGCCGGAGTCGCCCCAGCCGGGGATGTTGAAGCGGAGTTGGTCGCCGCGCCGCTCCTGGCCCCAGCCGAGACCGCTGCCGCCGTAGGGATGCCAGACCGGCTTGAACCAGTTCAACTGGGTGCGCTTGCCCGGTCGGTAGGCCACCAGACCGCTGCGCTCCTCCAGGGGGCCGAGGTTGACGGACTCGTGCCACTTCTGGCCCGGTTCGACGGAGACGTAGTCGGTGCGGTGCCCCGGGAAGTGGTACCGCTCCTGGAAGCCGCCCGCGACCGGGAAGGACGGGTCGACGGAGTGGCGGAACTCGCTGCCCTCGGCCTTCTTCGCACCGTAGAAGGTGGTGTCGACGGTGGCGAGGTCCTTTGCGTCCGGCGCGAACAGCAGCCCCTTGTCCGGGATCGCGCCCTTGTAGCCCTTCGACAGGTCGTAGGAGTACGTGGGGTCGGCGACGCCCGTCATCCTGATGCGCTCACCGCGCTTCTGCTTGGCGAGCAGCCGGGCGAAGTCGGCGTTGGTGACGCTCGCGATCTGCAGCGGTCGCTCGCTGTTGTCGTCGTTGTAGAACAGGGTGTTCAGGCGGCCGGGGGCGTCGTCCGTGAGGAACAGCGCCTCGGCGCCCGCCTCCTGGGCGGCCTGGGCGATCTGCGCCGGGGTCCGGGTGCCGTCGATGTGCACGAGGACGCCCTTGCCGGCCGCGTCCTTGCCCGCGTAGTCGCCGGGGGCGCCCGCACCCGCGTTCACCAGGGCGAGCCTGTTCTGTCCCTTGAGGAGGGTGGAGCCGGGCTGCTCCCACACCTCGTCGACCCCGTCGACGGTGATGTGCGGCTGGGCCTCGCGCCAGGTGGTGCGGTAGGCGTAACTGCCCTCGCTCACCGGCCGGGTGGGCAGGGCGTACAGCGTGTCGTACTTGATGGGCAGCAGGGCCATGCCGAACACGTCGGCGCCGCCCGCCCTGCGGTCGTACTGCACGAGCGTCTGGTGCGGGTCGGTGTCCTTCGCGACGCGTGTGGCGACCTCGCGCAGCGCGGTGCCGTCGAGCGTGATCTCGCGGTCCCTGTCGACCTTCACCTCGGGGTCGGCCAGATAGGCCGTACCGAGGGAGTCCTTGCCGTGGGCGCCGCGCACATCGAGGAACGAGTCCACGTAGTACGTCCCGGGCTTCAGGCGGAGCTCGACCGTGCCGGACGTGTCGACCGTGGCCGGCTGCGGCATGGTGTCCTTGGCGAGCTGCTGGTACATGAGGTCGGCCGCGGCCGGCTTGCCGTCCCGGTCCTTCACATGGACGGTGAGCGTGTACCGCTCCTCCTCCTTGACCAGGCCGAAGGCGGTGTGCGCGACGGCCGCACCGCCCGAACTCGCCACGATCTGACCGCTGTTGGTGCCCACAGCGGCCCTGGCGCCGTCGCCGGTGACGGTGGTGGAGGCGGTGCCGTGCGCGGGGACGGTCACCTTGGAGTCGGCGAGCGTCGCGACGCCGTCCGGCACCCCCTGCGCCGCGAGGTCCAACTCAACAGCCCTGTCACCGGAGTTGGAGTAGGTGACGGTCCTGGTGACCGGCTTGTTGGCGTCGTACGGCCAGCGGTAGGAGCCGAGGTCGGCGCTGCCCGTCGCGGTGACCTTCGCGGCGATCGCGTCGGGCACGGAGACCCGGCCGGAGCCGAGGGCGTACCCGGAGTCGTCGAGCCGCTTCGACGACGACATCAGCGCGTTCTTGAGCTGCACGGCCGTCCAGTCGGGGTGGGCCTGCGCGAGCAGGGCGGCGACGCCGGCGACGTGCGGTGTCGCCATCGACGTACCGCTCATGGTGGTGTAGCTGCCGGATCCCTCGACCAGCGAGGAGCGGGCCGCGAGGATGTCCACGCCGGGGGCGGAGAGGTCGGGCTTGAGTGCGTCGTCGCCGAGGCGCGGACCCTGGCTGGAGAACGAGGCCCGCTCGTCGCCCGCGTCGACCGCGCCGACGGTGAGCGCCGAGTCGGCGGCGCCGGGCGAGCCGATGGTGCCGGGGCCGTAGGCGTTGCCTGCGGCGACGACGAAGAGCGCGCCGGTCTCCGCGCTGAGGGTGTTGACGGCCTGGGCCATCGGATCGGTGCCGTCGCTGCCCGTGTCGGAGCCGAGGCTCATGGAGACGACCTTGGCCTTGATGTCCTTGGCCGCCCACTCCATGCCGGCGATGATCTCGGACTCGGTGCCGTAGCCCTCGTCGGAGAGGACCTTGCCGACGGCGAGCGTGGCGTCGGGCGCGACCCCCTTCTCCTTGCCGTCGGACGCGGCGCCGGAGCCGCCGACGGTGGAACTGACGTGGGTGCCGTGGCCGTTGCGGTCAGCAACCTCCTGCCCGGCGATGAAGGACTTCGACTCGCTCACGCGGGAGGCGAGGTCGGGGTGGGTGGTGTCATAGCCGGTGTCGAGGACGGCGACCTTCACGCCCTTGCCGGTGAGTCCGGCCTCCCAGGCCTTCGGGGTGCCGATCTGGGCGTTGGAGTCCGCCATGTCGCCTTCGACACGGCCGTCGAGCCAGACCTTGCCGATGCCGTCGGTGTAACCGCCCTTGCTGGTCAGGTCGTTCCAGAAGGCGCGCCCCTTGCCGGCGTCGAGCGCGGCGCCGCCGATGCTGCCGAGCTTGCGGGTGCGGTCGGCGCCCTTGGGGGTGGCGGCTGCGCTGCGCGCGCTCTTCCCCCCGTAGGTGACGATGAGCGGGGTGGCGTCGGCCTTGGTGTCGGTGAGGCCCTGCTCGATGAGGCCGCTCACGTCGAACAGCCGGGCGTCGAGCTTGCCCGAGGCGAGGTAGGGGGCGGCCTCGTCCGGCACAACGCGTATCGCGCGGTCGGTGACCTGGGTGCGGACCAGCCCTGTGGCGCCCTTGGGCCGCTCGACGTCGACGATGCGCTGCCCGCCGCCGATGTCGGTGACGGTCACCTTGTCCCCGGTCACGAGTGTCACGGTGTGGGTGGCGCGCGCGGTCTTCGTGGACTGCGGTCTCGCCTTGTCCGCGGCGGCGTGCGCCCCGCCGCCGGGCAGCAGCGCGAACGCGAGACCGGCCGACAGCAGGGCCGCGCCGCGTCGCGCGGTGCGTCTGGTCATCGTTGCCTCTTCTCCTGGAACCATCGGGTGCGGACGTGCGGACGTGCGGACGTGCGGAGGTGCGGAGGTGCGGAGGCGCGGACGCGCTTGGGCGCTGGGTGCGCTCCGGGAGCTGGGAAGAGTGTCAACTACCGTGCAGGGTGTGGCGCTTGTCTTGCGGTGGCGGATTGGCGCCACGGCGCCTATCCGCCAACCGGGCCGACGGTAAGACCCACGCGCCGGCGCGGCCGTCGCCAGGATCGGGTGGGGGACGCCCCCCCCGGCCCGGCCTCCCGGTACCGTCCCCCTGTGACCTCACTCGACCCCGCCACGCTCGCCGCGTTCGAGCGTGCCCGCTATGTCAGCCTCACCACGTACCGCAAGGACGGCACGGCCAGAGCCACCGCGGTCTGGCACGCCATGGACGGTGACCGGCTCTATGTGCGCAGCGCCGCCGACGCCTGGAAGGTCAAGCGGCTGCGTCGCGACTCCCGGGCCGAGGTCGCCGTCTGCGATGTGCGCGGGCGCGTCGCCCCGAACGCCGTACGGGCCACGGGGACCGGGCGCGTACTGGACGAGGCGGGGACGAAGAAGGCGGGGGCGTTGCTGCGCCGCAAGTACGTGATGGCGCGCATCGGCGACTGGTACTCCGCGATCTCGGGACGCCACCGCAGGCATCCCGTCATCGGGCTCGAGGTCACCTTCTAGGTCCGTCGAGCGCGAGGCCGTCATCCGTCAGGAGGATCGGCCCACCAGGTGGCTCCTCCCCCGGTCGCAGGCGAGTCGGGAGCCCGGGTTGACCTGCGGCGACGATCCGCGCGCGACGATGGAGAAGGACGGCGGTCCGTCGTCCTCCCCCACGCGAGAAGAGGCCAGACATGCACATCGAGGTCCGCCACAGCCCGTCCTTCGCCGTCGCCCGCGTCCTGCTGGCCGCCGGCGAGAGCGTCCGGGCCGAGTCCGGCGCGATGATGGCCATGTCCGGCGGAATCGACGTCGAGGCGAAGACCGAGGGCGGGCTGTTCAAGGGCCTCAAGCGGAGCGTACTGGGCGGCGAGTCGCTGTTCGTCACCCGGCTGACCGCCGGCCCCGAGGGCGGCTGGGTCGACCTCGCCGCGAACCTGCCCGGCGACGTCACCGACATCGAGGTGGACGGCGGCCTCAACCTGGCCCGCGGCGCCTGGCTGTGCTCGTCCGACGGGGTCGAACTCGACACCAAGTGGGGCGGCTTCAAGAACCTGGCCGGCGGCGAGGGCGGCTTCCTCGTCCGCGCCGAGGGCCGGGGCACCGTGCTCGCCTCCTGCTACGGGGCGCTGGACGTGCTCGACCTCCGCGCGGGCGAGAAGATCGTCCTCGACTCCGGCCACATGGTCGCGTTCGACGACGGCGTCTCGTACACGACCCGGAAGGTCAGCCGCGGCCTGATGCAGACCCTGACGTCCGGCGAGGGCCTGGTCTTCGAGATGACCGGCCCCGGCCGGGTGTGGACCCAGAGCCGCAACCCGAGCGCCCTGATCACCTGGCTGACCGCAAAGCTCCCCTTCACCCGAAGCTGACCCCTCCGCCCCGCCGCCCGCTCGTCGCCCAGGGCGGCGGCCCCGTATTGCCGTTGACGGCGGCGCCCCGGGACGGTCATGCTCACCTGGTTCATCCAGAGGACTTGAGGGACCTGGCCCTGCGACGGTCCGGCAACCTGCTACAGCAAGGTGCCAACGCCAGGAACGATGACGAGTGGCATGCCATGCGTCCTTGGTTCGACGTCCCCACGCTCGACGGCTCCCTGGTCAGCCTCGAAGCGCTCTCTCTTGACCACGCCGCGGATCTGGCGCGATCCGCGGAGGAGAACCGCAGCAGTTTCGACTTCACGCTCGTGCCTCGCGCCGAGGAGGTTCCCGGATACCTGGAGGCCCAATTCGGCCGGATGGCCAAGGGACTTGTTCCCTTCGCGCAGATCCGCCGGAGCGATGGCCGCGCCGTCGGCTGCACGGCGTACTGGGATCCGCGTCGCTGGCCCGAGAGCGGTTCTCTGCGAGCCGTGGAGATCGGCTTCACCTGGCTTGGCGCCTCCGCTCAGGGGTGCGGCATCAACACCGAGGCCAAGATGCTGCTCATGCGGTATGCCTTCGAATGCCTCGATGTGGCCCGGGTCGACCTCAAGACCGATGCCCGCAACAAACAGTCCCGCAAGGCGATCGAGAACCTCGGCGCCACCTACGAAGGTGTGCTGCGCAACTGGTCCATGTCCTGGGCCTCGGGCGAGAACGGTCGACTCAGGGATTCCGCCATGTACTCCGTCATCAAAGCCGAGTGGAGCCAGGTGCACGCCCACCTGCTCCACCAGGTGGCCCTCCGCCGCAGCGCCCGACGGCGCTCATGCCCGACGTTCCATGGTCGTGGCGTGCGCCAGGACGAGGCGAATACCGTGGCTCCACAAACGTAGGCCAGGCCTCAGCCCTTCAGTACCTCCCTCAGCCGCTCCGCGAACTCCTTGGGCTGGTCCGTGAATCCGCCGTGGTCGCCGGGGAATTCGACCGGCGGGGTTCCGATGCGTTCGGAGAGGGCCCGGGAGGTGCGGGCCGTGATCAGGCCTGCCGACGTGGCGCCGATGCCGATCACGACGCGGGTCGGGCCGGCCGTCAGGGCCGCGAGGTCGGGGATGTACAGGCTGGTGTGCAGCAGTTCGTGGGCGAAGAAGCGGGCGCTGTTGGCGAGGTCCTGCTCGGAGGGCTCACCGGGCGGCGGGCCGGGGGCGTCCTCGGCTGCGCCGGGCCCGGTGTCGAAGCCCGCGTTGCCCATGAACCTGCCCCACGCCGCCGCCACCCCTTCGCGGTGGAACGTCGCGACGATGTCCTCGGCCGCGGCGCGCTGCTCCGCGGCGTCGGGGAGCAGTTCGAGGAGCGGGGGCTCGTGCGCGACGAGCGTGCGCACCCGTCCGGGATGGCGCGCGATCAGTGCGAGCCCCGTGACCGCGCCGCCGCTGCTGCCGAGCACGTCGGCGGAGTCCGCTTCGAGGGCGTCGAGCAGCGCGGAGACGTCGTCCGCCCGCAGCTCGGGAGTGGAGTCCTGCTCGGGGTCGTCGAGGACGCTGCCCGAGATGCCCCGCGGGTCGTGGGTGACGACCGTATGGTCGCCCGCGAGCGCTTCGGCCAGCGGCGCGAAGGCCGCCGCGTCCATCGGCGATCCCATGAGCAGCAGCAACGGTCCTGAGCCTCGGACCTCGTAGCGCAGCCGTGCACCGGGGACATCGAGGGTACGGGTGGTGGTCACGGGTCGTCCTTCCCCTGGGCGGTCGTCCGCGGTCGCGGTGACGTAGGTGGGGACCCCGGCCGGGAGGAAAACTCATCGCCCCAGGAGGGCGTCAGACCAGGAGGACCAGCTTTCCGCGGACCGTGCCGGACTCGCCGACCCGGTGCGCCTCCGCGACCTCGGCCAAGGGGAACGTCCGGCCGACAGGGAGCGTGAACCGGCCCGACGCGACCAGGTAGGCCACCTGATCGAGCGCGTAAAGAGCACGACCCGCATCCCCACGGCTGAAGCGCACCCCGTGCTCCTGCGCCCCGGCGAAGTCCGCGACGGTGAGGACCTGGTCCGCACCGCCGGCGAGGTCGATCAGCTCGGGCAGGATCCCGCTGCCGGCGACGTCCAACGCACGGTCGATACCGTGCGGCGCGACGGTACGTACCCGGTCAGGCATGCCGTCCCCGTAGTCGACGGGTACCGCGCCGAGTTCGCGGAGCCGGTCGTGCGTGGCCGGGCTGCCGGTGCCGATCACCTGCGCACCGCGTGCGACGGCGAGTTGGACGGCGGCGCTCCCGATGCTGCCGGAGGCCCCACTGACGAGGAGTGTGCCGCCGTCGTGAACACCGAGCTGGTCGAGGGCCCTGGCCGCCGTCTCGACCGCGGAGGGCAGCGCCGCCGCCTCGGCGAAGTCGAGCGACGCGGGCACGGCCGCCCATGCGGACAGCACGGCCCGCTCCGCCTGCGCGGCGCCGTCCCCACCGAGGCCGAACACCCGGTCGCCGACGGCGACACCCTCGACCCCGTCCCCGATCTCGTCGACGACCCCGGCCGCCTCGTACCCCATCGTCTGGGGCAGCTCCTGGCCCATCACCCCCTGCCGCTTCTTCCAGTCACTGGCGTTCACACCGGCGGCGCGCACCGCGATCCGGATCTCTCCGGCTCCCGCATGCGGATCGGGGAGCTCGACGATTTCCAGGACCTCGGGGCCACCGAACCGGCTGAACTGTGCCGCCTTCATGGGGTGTTCCGATCTCGAACGCCGCGCGCGAGCCAGGGGGTGAGCGCGCTCGGCAGGATCAGCTCTTTGTACGTGTCGTCGCCGGGCAGCGGAACGATCAGCCACAGGGCGGGCGGGAACATCCTTCGCTTCACGTAGGCCAGTCCGCCGTAGACGGACCGCAGGAACGACGGGACGGCGTCCCTGGGGACGTCCTCGAAGTCGACGTTCTCGACGGTGATCCGCGCGTCGTCGTCCGGGAAGATCCGGACGGACACGGCGGGCGTCCCGCCGAGTTCAATGTGTGCCTCGTGCGGCAGCGCGCCGTCCGGGTCGAGCACCACGAAGGCCCCGGCCGAAGTGCGGCGCGACGTCTGGTCGGCGCCGATGTCGTCGCTGACCGACACCTCGACGTCGTACTCCCGGGCCACTTCACGCACCGCCACCACAGCTGCCTCGGTACTCGCCAGATGTGGATGTCTCATGCACCGATCATGCCTCACGGGTCGAGGTCCCTAGGGCTTGTCGTTTGGATCAGGCCGGATCAGGGAGCGGGGCCTGGTGCGTGCGATCGCAAGGCGGAGGAGGGAGGCGACGCGGAGCGTCG
>NZ_JBITCS010000048.1:0-55718 GCF_044453445.1 Streptomyces sp. NPDC051684
AGGCGACGCGGAGCGTCGTCGACCGACGACAACGCCGCGAGCGTGCGTGCCAGGCCCCGCGAGCCCGGCCTGATCCAAACGACAAGCCCTAGGTCCTGTCCTCGCTCCTAGCCGAGCTGCGACACGTCGCGGACCGCGCCCGTGTCGGCGCTCGTGGCCATCGCGGCGTAGGCGCGCAGCGCGGCCGAGACCTTGCGCTCGCGGGACTTGGGGGCGTAGACGCCGCCCAGGGCCTCGCGGCGCGCGGCCAGCTCCTCCTCGCTCACGAGGAGCTCGATGCCGCGGTTGGGGATGTCGATGCGCACGCGGTCGCCGTCCTCGACGAGCGCGATGGTGCCACCGGCGGCGGCCTCGGGCGAGGCGTGGCCGATGGACAGGCCCGACGTGCCGCCGGAGAAGCGGCCGTCCGTGACGAGCGCGCAGGCCTTGCCGAGGCCGCGGCCCTTCAGGTACGAGGTCGGGTAGAGCATCTCCTGCATGCCGGGGCCGCCCTTGGGGCCCTCGTAGCGGATGACGACGACGTCGCCCTCCTTGACCTGCTTGAGCAGGATCTTCTCGACGGCCTCCTCCTGCGACTCGCAGACGACGGCCGGGCCCTCGAAGGTCCAGATGGACTCGTCGACACCGGCGGTCTTCACGACGCAGCCGTTCTCGGCGAGGTTGCCCTTGAGGACGGCCAGGCCGCCGTCCTTCGAGTAGGCGTGGGCGACATCACGGATGCAGCCGCCTGCGGCGTCCGTGTCGAGGCTCTCCCAGCGCTTGGACTGCGAGAAGGCGGTGGCGGAGCGCTCACAGCCCGGGGCCGCGTACCAGAGGTCCTCGGCCTCGGCGGAAGCGCTGCCGCTGCGCACGTCCCAGGTGTCGAGCCATTCCTTGATCGACGGGGAGTGCACGGTGTGCACGTCCTCGTTGAGCAGACCGCCGCGGTACAGCTCACCGAGGATGGCGGGGATGCCACCGGCGCGGTGCACGTCCTCCATGTAGTACGTCTTCGAACCCGCCACGTTCGGCGCGACCTTGGCCAGGCAGGGGACCCGGCGCGAGACCGCGTTGATGTGGTCGAGGTTGTAGTCGACCTCGGCCTCACTGGCGGCGGCCAGCAGGTGCAGGATCGTGTTCGTGGAGCCGCCCATGGCGATGTCGAGCGCCATCGCGTTCTCGAACGCGGCGTGGGTGGCGATGTTGCGCGGCAGGACCGAGGCGTCGTCCTCGCCGTAGTAGCGCTTGGTCAGCTCGACGACCGTGGCGCCCGCGCGCTCGTAGAGCTCCTTGCGGCCGGTGTGGGTGGCGAGCAGCGAGCCGTTGCCCGGCAGGCTCAGGCCGATTGCCTCGGTCAGGCAGTTCATCGAGTTGGCGGTGAACATGCCGGAACAGGAGCCGCACGTCGGGCAGGCGTTCTCCTCGATACGGAGGATGTCCTCGTCGGAGATCTTCTCGTTCACGGCCTCGGACATCGCGTCGACGAGGTCGAGGGTGCGGACCGTGCCGTCGACGAGGGTGGCGCGGCCGGACTCCATCGGGCCGCCGGAGACGAAGACCGTCGGGATGTTGAGCCGCAGGGCCGCGTTCAGCATGCCGGGGGTGATCTTGTCGCAGTTCGAGATGCAGATCAGCGCGTCCGCGCAGTGCGCCTCGACCATGTACTCCACCGAGTCCGCGATCAGGTCGCGGGAGGGCAGGGAGTACAGCATGCCGCCGTGGCCCATCGCGATGCCGTCGTCGACGGCGATCGTGTTGAACTCGCGCGGGATGCCGCCGGCCTCGGTGATCGCCTCGCTGACGATGCGGCCGACGGGCGACAGGTGCGTGTGCCCGGGCACGAACTCGGTGAAGGAGTTGGCGACCGCGACGATCGGCTTCCGGCCGATGTCCGCACCGGGTACACCGGAGGCACGCATAAGGGCGCGGGCGCCCGCCATGTTGCGGCCGTGGGTGACTGTGCGGGACCTCAGCTCGGGCATCGTCGCTCGCTCCTTCAGAGGGATATCAAGACTGTCTCCCGAGACTACGCCGCCGATCCAAGCACTGGACAGGGTGTCCGAATGCCGGGACGGCCGTCTCACGTGCCGCTCAGGGGGTGGGCCTCACGGGCCCGTCAGGTGCAGCTGCACCACGGGGGCGACCCGGGCGATGATCCGCTCCGCGTCGGCGGACGCGATGGGCTCCACCCGCATCACGTAACGGACCATCGCGGTGCCCATGAGCTGCGCGGCGGCCAGCGAGACCCGCAGCTCGGCCTCCTCCTTCGGCAGGTCGATCCGCTCGGCGATGCTCGCGAGCAGCCGGGAGGCGATGAGCCGGCGCAGGACGCCCGCGGCCACGTCGTTGTTCACGGCGGAGCGCAGGATCGCGAGCAGTGGGACGCGGGTCTCGGGCGACTCCCACACGCCGAAGAAGAACCGGGTCATGCGCTCGCCGACCTCGTCCAGGGGGCCGTCGGCCAGGGCGGCCGGGGCCCTGAGGGCCGGGGCGAGCGCCACCTCGATCGACGCGGCGAACACCTGCTCCTTGGTGCCGAAGTAGTGGTGCACCAGAGCCGAGTCGACCCCTGCGGCCTTGGCGATGCCGCGCACCGACGCCTTGTCGTAGCCGCGCTCGGCGAACTCCTCGCGGGCCGCGTCCAGGATCCCGGCCCGGGTGTCCCCGGTCTCCGTACGAGCGGGGCGGCCCCTGCGGCGCACCGGCTCGGTCATGAACGCGGCACCCGCGCGGCCGACGCCAGGTGCAGGCGGGCGAAGGCGAGGGCCTCCGCCAGATCGGCCTCGCGTTCGGCACTGGACATGGCGCGGCGGGTGTTGACCTCGATGACGACGTGTCCGTCGAACCCGTTCACGGCGAGGCGGTCCAGGAGTTCGGCGCAGGGCTGCGTGCCGCGGCCGGGCACCAGGTGCTCGTCCTTGCCGGAGCCGCCGCCGTCGGCGAGGTGCACATGGCCGAGCCGGTCTCCCATCCGGTCGATCATCTGCATCGCGTCGGTGCGGGCCGTCGCGGTGTGGCTGAGGTCGACCGTGAAGTGCCGGTAGTCGTCCTTGGTCACGTCCCAGTCGGGGGCGTACGCGAGCATCTCGCGGTCCCGGTAACGCCACGGGTACATGTTTTCGACGGCGAACCGCACATCGGTCTCGCCCGCCATCCGCCAAATGCCCTGGACGAAGTCCCGCGCGTACTGGCGCTGCCAGCGGAACGGGGGGTGCACGACCACGGTCGACGCCCCCAGCTTCTCCGCGGCGGCCCGGGCGCGCTGGAGCTTCACCCACGGGTCCGTCGACCACACGCGCTGCGTGATCAGCAGACATGGCGCGTGCACGGCGAGGATCGGGATGCGGTGGTAGTCGGAGAGGCGGCGCAGGGCCTCTATGTCCTGGCTGACGGGATCGGTCCAGACCATGACCTCTACGCCGTCGTAGCCCAGGCGCGCGGCGATCTCGAAGGCCGTCGCCGTCGACTCCGGGTACACGGAGGCCGTGGAGAGTGCGACCTTCGCATCCGGGATGCGCACCACTGGTTCTGCCACGGGGACAGGGTACGGGGCGCCGCATTGTTGCGGGTCGCCCACCCGATCGATCACGCCTGCCATTCCGTTGCGGTCACCCGTTCCCACGTCTCGGGGCTCCGCCCCGGGCCCCGCGCCTCAATCGCCGGAGGGGCTTGATTCCGACGGCAAGTGGTCGAGGCGGCGGAGGATGACGCCCTCGCGGAGGGCCCAGGGGCAGATTTCCAGGGTTTCGACGCCGAAGAGGTCCATCGCGCCCTCCGCCACCAGGGCTCCGGCCAGGAGCTGCGCGGACCGGCCCTCGGAGACGCCCGGCAGCTCGGAGCGCTCCGTCGCGGTCATCGCGGCGAGCTGCGGCACCCAGTCCTCCAGGGACTTCCGCTTCAACTCCCGTTGGACGTACAGGCCTTCCGCGGAGCGCGCCGCGCCGGCGAGGCGCGCCAGCTGCTTGAACGTCTTCGACGTCGCCACCACGTGGTCCGGCGCCCCGAACCGGCTGAACTCGCCGACCGTGCGCGCGATCTGCGCCCGTACGTGCCTGCGCAGCGCCTTCACATCGTCCGGATCCGCCGGGTCCCCCGGCAGCCAGCCCGCCGTCAGCCGGCCCGCACCGAGCGGCAGCGACACCGCCGCGTCGGGCTCCTCGTCGATGCCGTACGCGATCTCCAGGGAGCCGCCGCCGATGTCGATCACCAGGAGCCGGCCGGCCGACCAGCCGAACCAGCGCCGGGCCGCCAGGAACGTCAGCCGCGCCTCTTCCTCGCCGCTGAGCACCCGCAGTTCGACGCCCGTGGCGTCCTTGACCCGGGCGAGGACGTCGTCCGCGTTGCTGGCCTCGCGCACCGCCGAGGTCGCGAACGGCAGCAGATCCTCGACGCCCTTGTCCTCCGCGGCCTCCAGCGCCTCTCTGACCGTCCCGACCAGCAGGTCCACGCCGTCGGGCCCGATCGCCCCGCGCTCGTCGAGGAGTTGGGCGAGCCGCAGCTCCGCCTTGTGCGAATGCGCGGGCAGCGGGCGGGCGCCGGGGTGCGCGTCCACCACGAGCAGATGGACCGTATTCGAACCCACGTCGAGGACACCGAGTCTCATGTAGGGAACGCTACTGCTCCGCACGGCGTGCCCGTCCAGGAAGGTCCTGTCGAAGGCCGCGACGCCTTTACTCTGGAACGGTGCCAAAGACGAAAAAGGCCAAGGCCGACAAGAGCGACAAGAAGACGAAGTCGGCAAAGCAGGAGCTGAAGAAGCAGAAGGACCAGTCCAAGGACCTCCAGAAGCAAGCCAAGCAGCGGGCCAAGGCGGACGAGAAGCCGATCGACTTCCCGCGCGCGTGGGTCGAGTTCCCTGACCCGGCGGACGACGAGCAGATCTTCCGCTGCGATCTGACATGGCTGACCTCTCGTTGGAGCTGCATCTTCGGCAGCGGCTGCCAGGGCATCCAGGCGGGCCGCGCCGACGACGGCTGCTGCACGCTCGGTGCCCACTTCTCCGACGAGGACGACGAGAAGCGGGTCGCGGAGCACGTGGCACGCCTCACGCCGGACATCTGGCAGCACCACGACATCGGCACCGAGACCGGCTGGGTGTCGACGGACGACGACGGGGAGCGCCAGACCCGCCCGTACCAGGGCTCGTGCATCTTCCAGAACCGGCCGGGCTTCAAGGGCGGCGCGGGCTGCTCGCTGCACATCCTGGCTCTCAAGGAGGGCCGCGAGCCCCTGGAGACGAAGCCGGACGTCTGCTGGCAGCTCCCGGTCCGGCGCACGTACGAGTGGGTCGAGCGGCCCGACGACACCAAGGTGCTCATGGTCTCGATCGGCGAGTACGACCGGCGCGGCTGGGGCCCGGGCGGCCACGACCTGCACTGGTGGTGCACGTCGGCGACGTCGGCACACGGCGCGGGCGACCCGGTCTACGTCTCGTACGGGCCCGAGCTCACGGAGCTGATGGGCAAGGCCGGCTACGACAAGCTGGTCGAGCTGTGCGAGGAGCGCCTCGCGGCCGCGCCCAAGGGCCTTCCACTGATCGCCCCGCACCCGGCCGACCCCGCGTAACGCGCACATCCGGTGGTCCGGGGACGGGCGGTCAGGGAGTCCCTGACGGCGAGCCCGTCCCGGACCCTCCGGTCCCGGACGGCGAGCCCGGATCGGACGGGGACGTCGAGTGGGTGGGCTCGGGCTCGCTCGGGCTCGGCGACGCGGTCTGCGTCGGCTCCTTCGTCGGCTCGGGCGAGGAGCGCGTCGGCGAGGGCGTCGGCTGGGACGGGGACGACGGGACGGAGTGGGACGGCGAGGGCCGATGGGTGCCGCCGCCGGCGCCGGAACCCCCGTACCCCTCAAGGGAGATGATCGCCCCGGAGGGATCGATCCCGACGTGCGCGGTCCAGTGCCCGCGCGGCTCCCGGTACTCGTTCACGTAGACGTGGATCGTGAGCGACTCGCCAGGGCGCAGCGTTCCCGCCGACTGGCTCAAGTACAGCCAGGACGCGTCCGTGGAGGCGGTCCAGTCGACGGGCGAGCGGCCCGACGCGGTGAGCGTGATCGCCGTCGCGTTCCCGACGGGCTGGGCCTCCACGGTGATGCGGCCGGGGCCGCGGCCCGCGTGCCCGGGCGGCGAGGTGACCTCCACGGAGACGTCGGGTGAGCGGCTGCCGTTGGTGAAGCGGGGGTCGGGGCTCGTCCGCGCGTTGCCCGCGTTCTCGTACGCGCCGCCGGTCCGCTCGCCGTCGAGGCTGTCGGCCGTGCCGTCCTCGCTGGCCGTCACGGAGCGGCCGTCGGCGGCCTCGCCGGTCAGCGGGGCGCCCCGGTAGGCGGCCCACAGGGCGAGCACCGGGGCGGCGACCACGGTGGCGACCACCGTCGTCGTCACGGCCCGCGAGCGCAGCCGGTCGCGGCGGGCCGCACGGTCCTTGGGGTCCATCGGGTAGCCGCGCCGGTCGAAACGCGGGGCGCCGGCGGGCCGGCCGCTCATCGCGAAGTGCAGGGCGGGGCGCGGGGCCTCCACGAGGGGCAGCGCTGCGGGCGTCACCGAGGTGCCGGGCCAGGCGCGGGGCGCGGCGCGCTCGGCGGTCCGGCGGCAGCGCGGACAGTCGTCGACGTGCCGGACCAGCTCGCGGCGCAGGGCGGCCGACAGGAGCACCTGGTTGTCCCCGGTGAGCCGGGCGACGCTGGGGCAGGTGCCGGTCTCGACGACGGCGAGGGCGGCGCGGGTCCGCTCGACCTCGCAGGCCGCGGCCGAGAGCAGCTCACGGGTGACGGTGGGGTCGGTGCCGAGGACGGCGGCGACCTCGCGCGGCGACAGCTGGTGGCGCACGGCCAGCTCCAGGGCCTCGCGCTGCTCCGGGGTCGTGCCCGCGGCTTCCGGCCAGGCCAGCTGGGCCAGCTGCCGCCTGCGCTCCTCCTGGAGGAGGCCGTTCTCGGCCCTGCCGCCGTCCTGTGCGCTCTGCCGCCGCCGATTGGCCTCCGCCAGACGGCGCAGGCAGGACCAGCGGGCCAGCGCGTAGAGCCAGGCCCTGCGCTCGGCGGGCGAGTCGCCCGCCGGGGCGCGCGAACCGCGCCGCTCGGCGAGCGCGAGGGCGTCACCGAGGGCCTCGGTCGCCTCGTCGTGATCGCACAGCACGGAGAGGCAGTAGGTGAACAGGCCGTCCAGACAGGACTCGTAGCGGGCGGGCGGGCGCTGCGGGGCGGTACGCGGCCCTTGCCGCCTCGCCCCGGCGCGCTGCGCCCGGTGTGCGCCGGTGGTCTGTGTGGGAGTTTCCGGCCTGCTGCTCATCACCGTGCGACCGTAGGCTCACCACGCGGGGGCTTCCTCCCCCTTGAGTACATTTAATCCTTACGGGTGAAACGATCCCTCAAAAGAGGACAGGAAGCCGTCATTCCGTGGCCAGCACGGCTACGCGGGGCGACTTCCGGGGCCCTTCGGGCGGCGGTAGGGACGGCATCGGCCTCGTTGTCACACCTGCCCGCTACGGTTTCGTTCATGGCTGCCCGTACGAAGACCAAGGACCGTCCGTCCTACCGCTGCACCGAATGCGGCTGGCAGACGGCCAAGTGGCTGGGCCGCTGCCCCGAGTGCCAGGCGTGGGGGACGATCGACGAGTACGGCGCGCCCGCCGTGCGCACCACCGCACCGGGCCGCGTCACCACGTCGGCGCTGCCCATCGGCGAGGTCGACGGCAAGCAGGCGACGGCCCGGACCACCGGCGTGCCCGAGCTCGACCGGGTGCTCGGCGGCGGCCTGGTGCCCGGCGCCGTGGTGCTGGTCGCGGGCGAGCCCGGCGTCGGCAAGTCCACGCTCCTGCTCGACGTCGCGGCGAAGTCGGCCAGCGAGCAGCACAAGACCCTCTACGTGACGGGCGAGGAGTCGGCCTCCCAGGTCCGCCTGCGCGCCGACCGCATCCACGCGATCGACGACCACCTGTACCTGGCCGCCGAGACCGATCTGGCCACCGTCCTCGGCCACTTGGACGCGGTGAAGCCGTCGCTGCTCATCCTGGACTCCGTACAGACCATCGCGTCCGGGGAGATCGACGGGGCGCCCGGCGGCATGTCCCAGGTCCGCGAGGTGGCCGGGGCGCTCATCCGCGCCTCCAAGGAACGCGGCATGTCCACGCTCCTGGTCGGCCACGTCACCAAGGAGGGCACCATCGCGGGCCCGCGCCTCCTGGAGCACCTCGTCGACGTCGTCCTGAACTTCGAGGGCGACCGGCACGCGCGCCTGCGCCTCGTACGCGGCGTCAAGAACCGCTACGGGACGACGGACGAGGTCGGCTGCTTCGAGCTGCACGACGAGGGCATCACGGGCCTGGCCGACCCGAGCGGCCTGTTCCTGACCCGGCGCGACGAGCCGGTGCCGGGCACCTGCCTGACCGTCACCCTGGAGGGCCGCCGCCCGCTGGTCGCCGAGGTCCAGGCGCTCACAGTGGACTCACAGATCCCCTCCCCCCGGCGCACCACGTCCGGTCTGGAGACCTCCCGCGTCTCCATGATGCTGGCCGTTCTCGAACAGCGCGGGCGGATCAGCGCGTTGGGCAAGCGGGACATCTACTCCGCGACGGTCGGCGGTGTGAAGCTCTCCGAGCCCGCCGCCGACCTGGCCGTCGCGCTGGCCCTCGCCTCCGCGGCGAGCGACACCCCGCTCCCCAAGAACCTCGTGGCGATCGGAGAAGTGGGCCTCGCGGGCGAGGTCAGAAGGGTCACGGGCGTGCAGCGCCGGCTCGCCGAGGCGCACCGGCTCGGGTTCACACACGCCCTGGTCCCGGCCGATCCCGGAAAGGTCCCTGCCGGTATGAAGGTCCTGGAAGTCGCCGATATAGGGGATGCTCTGCGGGTGCTGCCGAAGGGCCGTCGCCGAGAGGCCCCACGGGAGCCGGAGCAGCGCCGGTAGACTTTGCCCTGGTCTCGCCCGTGCGTACGAACGTGCGGGGCGTAGACCCCGAGCCCACAGGGCACCCCAAAGTCTGCGATCCGGAGGAGTGCAGTGGCAGCCAACGACCGGGCGGCAACCCCCGGCAAGTCCGGCGGAAGCTCCGGTGCCGACAGTCTGATGCGTGCCGCGCTGAGCGCCGTCGCGCCCGGAACCGCACTGCGCGACGGCCTGGAGCGCATCCTCCGCGGCAACACCGGAGGGCTGATCGTCCTCGGCTCCGACAAGACGGTCGAGTCGATGTGCACGGGCGGCTTCATCCTCGACGTGGAGTTCACGGCCACGCGCCTGCGCGAGCTGTGCAAGCTCGACGGCGGCATCGTCGTCTCCTCGAACCTCGACAAGATCCTGCGGGCCGGCGTCCAGTTGGTGCCGGACCCGACGATCCCGACCGAGGAGACCGGTACCCGGCACCGCACGGCGGACCGGGTCTCCAAGCAGGTCGGCTACCCCGTCGTCTCGGTCTCCCAGTCGATGCGCCTGATCGCGCTGTACGTGGACGGCCAGCGCCGGGTCCTGGAGGACTCGGCGGCGATCCTGTCCCGCGCCAACCAGGCCCTCGCGACCCTGGAGCGCTACAAGCTGCGCCTCGACGAGGTGGCGGGCACGCTCTCCGCCCTTGAGATCGAGGACCTGGTCACGGTCCGGGACGTCACGGCGGTCGCGCAGCGCCTGGAGATGGTGCGCCGCATCGCGACGGAGATCGCCGAGTACGTCGTCGAGTTGGGCACGGACGGCCGGCTTCTGGCGCTGCAGCTCGACGAGTTGATCGCGGGCGTCGAGCCGGAGCGCGAGCTGGTCGCGCGGGACTACGTGCCCGAGCCCACAGCCAAGCGCTCCCGCACGGTCGCGGAGGCCCTGGTCGAGCTGGACGCGCTCAGCCACGCGGAACTGCTCGAACTGCCCATAGTGGCAAGGGCTCTCGGCTACACCGGCTCCCCCGAGGCGCTGGACTCGGCGGTGTCCCCGCGCGGGTTCCGGCTCCTCGCCAAGGTGCCGCGGCTTCCCGGCGCCATCATCGACCGTCTCGTCGAGCACTTCGGCGGCCTGCAGAAGCTGCTCGCCGCGAGTGTGGACGACCTTCAGACGGTCGACGGGGTCGGCGAGGCGCGTGCGCGCAGCGTCCGTGAGGGCCTGTCGCGGTTGGCGGAGTCGTCGATCCTCGAGCGGTATGTGTAGCCGATTCAAGCCCCTCCGGCGATTGAGGAGCGGGGTCTGGGGCAGAGCCCCAGGGCCCGAACCGGAGGGCGCCGAACCTAGGGCTTGTCGTTTGGATCAGGCCGGATCAGGGAGCGGGGCCTGGTGCGTGCGATCGCAAGGCGGAGGAGGGAGGCGACGCGGAGCGTCGTCGACCGACGACAACGCCGCGAGCGTGCGTGCCAGGCCCCGCGAGCCCGGCCTGATCCAAACGACAGGCCCTAGCCGTCCTTGAGGACGAACGACGTCTGCGCCGCAGGCAGTTGCGCCGCCTTCACCTCGACCAGGTAGGTCCCCGGCGTCGCGGCCCCCGCGGGCGGGGTCGCACAGCGCGGCTCGCTCGGGCGCAGGTCCCACGTGAAGTCACGCTGAACCGTGCCGCCCGCGGGGGCCCGCAGCACCATGCCGCCCGCCCCGGCCGGGCAGTCGTCGGAGGACCAGAACGGCTTGTCGCCCTCCGCCTTGGTGATCGTGACCACCGCGGTCTTCGGCCCGAGGTCGACCTTGCAGGACTTGTCCGCCGTGTTCTTGGCGACGAGTTGGAGCTTCGGCTTGTCCCCGGGCGCGTACGAGTTGTGGACGCTGCGCACCTTCAGGGTCACGCTGCCCGCCGTGCAGTCCGGGAGGCTGGAGCCGGCCGGGACCTGATCCCCCGAGGACGTGCCGCCGCTGCCGCCGCCCCCGCCGTCACCGGAGTCGCCGCCCGCGGCGTCGTCCGAACCGCCGGATCCCGCACCGGAACCGGACCCTGAACCGCCGCCGGAGCCCGAGCCCGAGCCGCCGGAGCCGCCCGACTCGTCGCGCCCGCCGGGGTGTTCGCTGATCGCGGGCCCCGTTCCGGAGGGTCCGGGCGTGATGGACTCCGTCGGACTCTTGCCGCCGGGGCCCGTGGCGCCGTTGTTGCCGCCGCCACCGCCCAAGTTGACGATCCATACGATCAGCAGCGCGAGCAGCGCCACCACGGACAGCAGAACAACCCTCCGTCGCCAATAGATGGAGGAGGGAAGCGGCCCGATCGGATTGCGCAGAGATCCCACGGCTCAAACCTTACGAGAGATCGGGCCGTTGTCCGGTGCCACCCGCCGCCTCGGCCCTCAAGTTTTCCGGATCATCATCACGCACGGACCCCCGAACGGGCTCCCGGACCCCTGTCGATCGTCAGGTGCGGGCCGGGACCTTCGCTGGATGTGACAGGCCTTGGGTATTGCATACTGTCCGTCACCATGGGAACCATCGACTCCGACCTGTATCGCAGCATCCTCGACTTCGCCCACGACACGCCGTCGTGGATCCAGCACCTCATGGAGGTGTGGACGGAAGTCGGGCTGCTGCTGTTCGCCGTGCTCTTCGTCGTCGCCTGGTGGCGGGCCCGGGGCAACGACCCGAAGGCCTTCGCCGTCGCGGTGCTCGCTCCGCTGGGCACCGCCGTGGCGTACGTGATCAGCGAGGTGGTCAAGTCGGGGATCGACGAGGAGCGGCCCTGCCGCGCGGTCTCGGGCGCATTGCCGTCCCTGATCGACTGCCCGGCCTACGGGGACTGGTCCTTCCCCTCCAACCACGCCACGATCGCCGCCGCCGCGGCCGTGGGCCTCGCGCTGGCGTGGCCGAAGATCGGCTGGCTGACCGTGCCGATGGCGATCCTGATGGCGTTCTCGCGCGTCTTCGTGGGCGTGCACTATCCGCACGACGTCGCGGTGGGCCTGCTGCTCGGCACCCTGGTCGCGTTCCTCGTCGTACGTCTGCTGACGCGGCCGGGGGCGCGGGTGACCGAGGCGATGCGGGGGTCGGGGAACGGGCTGGTGCGGTGGTTCGCCGGTCCTGGGCCCGCCGGGGCCGGAGCCGGGTACGGCTCGGCGTCCGGGGGCCGCTCGCGGCGCGGCTCGCACCGGCGCTGAACCCGCTGCCGGGCTACGTCAGCAGCCCCGCCTCGTACGCCACGATGGCCGCCTGCACGCGGTTCTTGACCTCCAACCGGTCGAGGACCGCGCTGACGTAGGCCTTCACCGTTCCCTCCACGAGATGCAGCCGCCCGGCGATCTCCGGGTTCGACAGGCCCGCGCCGACCAGGCCGAGCACCTCGCGCTCCCGCGGCGTGAGCGCCCCGACCCGCTGCCGGGCCGCGGCCTCGCGGGTCAGCCGGCCGCCGCCGAGCCCGTCGATGACGTGCCGGGCCACCTTCGGCGACAGGAACGCGGCGCCGTCCGCCACCGCCCGTACGCCCGCCATCAGTTCGTGCGGGTCGCCGGACTTGAGCAGGAAGCCGGTCGCGCCGCCGCCGAGGGCCCGCGCCACGTAGCCGTCCTCGGAGAACGTGGTCAGCATCGCCACGGCCGTGCCGGGCACCGTCGCCGTGATCTCCTCCGCCGCCGCGAGCCCGTCGAGGCGCGGCATCCGGATGTCGAGGAGCGCCACGTCCGGGCGGTGGGCCTGGGCAAGGCGCACGGCCTCCCGCCCGTCGGCGGCCTCCGCGACGACCTCGAAGTCGCCGCCCGCGGCGAGGATCGCGGCGACGCCGGCCCGCACCATCGCCTCGTCGTCGGCGAGCAGCACCCGGATCCGGCCGCCCGGCCCGCTCAGCGCGCCCATTCACGCTCCTCTTCCTGTACCTGGTCGGCGGTGCCCGCCTTGGGGATCACCGCCTTGTCGACGAGCGTGTGCGACGCGTCGTCGGCGAAGCAGAGCCTGAAGTGCTCGACCGTCACGAACAGTTCGCCGCTCGCCCGGTAGTAGCGGCAGTCGGCCCGCGCGGGCGGGGGCGTGGGCGCGCGCTCGACCGGCGGATCGCTGATCGTGCGCTCGGGCAGCCGCGCCGCGATGTCGGCCAGCGGGGCGCCGAGGCGCAGGTGCGCGTACGCCTGCGGGGGGGGGGAGGACGGCGTGCGTCTTCGTGTACGTGTACCAGGTGAACGCCCCGCCGATCAGGACGGTTCCCACGACCGCCGCGGCTCCGAAGGCCAGGCCCACCCGGCGTCTGGCGGTGCGGCGGGCGTGCACGAAACCGGCGTCCGCGGGGTGCGTGCGCGGGGCGCCGGGGGCGGGGAGACGCGCGCTCACCCGGAAGCCGCCGTCGTGCGGTCCCGCGTCGAAGTCGCCGCCGAGCGCGGTGATCCGGTCCCGCAGGCCGAGCAGTCCGGTGCCGCTGCCGGACGGCGCGGCGGGCGCGTCCGCCGGGCGGGCGTTGGTGACGGTGACTGTCGTGGTGGTGCCGTCCTGCCGCGCCGCCACGGTGACGGGGGCGCCCGGCGCGTACTTGGCGGCGTTCGTCAGGGCTTCCTGGACGACGCGGTGGGCGGTGCGGTCGTCGGCGCCGGGGGCGGCCTCGGGGGCGCCCACCAGCCGCACCGGGAGGCCGGATCCGGCGGCGCGCTCGACGAGTTCCGCGACGGTCTCGCCGGGCGGGGCGAGCGGGGCCTGCTCGTCGTCCGCCTCGCGCAGCAGGCCGATGATGGCGCCCAGCCGGTCGGTGGCGTCGGAGGCGGCGGAGCGGAGTTCGGCGGCGGCGGTGCGGTGCGCCTCGGCGAGGCCGGGGGTGACCTGGAGGGCTCCGGCGCGCAGGGCGATGAGGCTGAGTTCGTGGCCCAGGGAGTCGTGCATGTCCTGCGCGATCCGGGCCCGTTCGCGCAGCCGGGCGCGGTCCGCGACGATCCGGTGCTCGCGCTCCAGCTGCTCGGCCCTGGCCCAGCCGGCGGCGGTCAGCTCCCGGCTCTGGCGCCAGTAGCGGCCGATGAGCCACGGGAAGACCGCGCCGAACAGCAGCGTCCCCATGAGCACCAGCCACTCGGCGGCCGGGTCGACCTGCCGGACGCTGATCTTGACGGTGCCGGCGACGGCGACCGCCCCGAAACCGATGAGCGCGGACCGCACGGCCGGCGAACGCAGCCCCATCAGATACGCGAAGGCCGCGAGCGCGCACCCGTACGAGAGGGTGAACAGGGACGAGGCGACCGCGAGCCCCGGCGCGGCCGCGAGCAGGAACGCGGTCGCGGGGAACCGGCGGTGCAGCGCGGTGGCGCCCCCGAGCACACCGATACCGGCGAGCTGCCGCCAGGTGCTGTCTGGTTCGTGCAGGTGCAGCCACTCGACGGCGAGCACGGGAACGGCGAGCGCCGTCCAGAGGGACAGGCCGACCATCAGTGTGCGTCGTCGCGGCTTCACCCTGCCGACGCTATCGGCGGGACGGGGCATGCCACCTCTGCCGATCGTCAGGTCCCCGCTCCGTTACGGCCACCCACATCCCGCCCCGGGGCGCTGCCCCGGACCCCGCTGCTCAATCGCCGCAGGGGCTTGACGGGCCCCGGCACCCGCGCATGGCAGGATCGGAGATGCCATGACTGCGCTCACGAAGAACCCCGAGAACGCCGATCTCCACGCACCGGTCATCGACTGGTTCACCGAGCACGCCCGCGACCTCCCCTGGCGCCGCCGCGACGCGGGCCCGTGGGGCGTGATGGTCAGCGAGTTCATGCTCCAGCAGACCCCGGTCAACCGCGTGCTCCCGGTGTACGAGCAGTGGCTCGCGCGCTGGCCCCGACCCGCCGATCTCGCCGCTGAGGCGCCCGGCGAGGCCGTCCGCGCCTGGGGCCGGCTCGGCTACCCGCGCCGCGCCCTGCGCCTGCACGGCGCCGCCGTCGCCATAACGGAACGCCACGGCGGCGACGTACCCACCGGCCACGCGCAGCTTCTCGCGCTGCCCGGCATCGGCGAGTACACGGCCGCCGCGGTCGCCTCGTTCGCGTACGGCCAGCGGCACGCGGTGCTCGACACGAACGTGCGGCGGGTGTTCGCCCGCGCCGTGGCCGGCGTGCAGTACCCGCCGAACGCGACGACCGCCGCCGAGCGCAAGCTGGCCCGGGAGCTGCTGCCCGAGGAGGAGGACACCGCCGCGAAGTGGGCCGCCGCCTCCATGGAGTTGGGCGCCCTGGTGTGCACCGCCAAGAACGAGGAGTGCCACCGCTGCCCGATCGCGGCGATGTGCTCCTGGCGGCTCGCCGGCAAACCCGCGCACGAGGGCCCGCCGCGCCGCGGTCAGACGTACGCGGGCACGGACCGCCAGGTGCGCGGCAAGCTGCTCGCCGTGCTGCGCGAGGCCGTCGCCCCGGTGCCCCAGTCGATGCTCGACCGCGTGTGGGACGAGCCGGTGCAGCGGGCGCGGGCCCTGGACGGCCTGGTCGACGACGGTCTGGTGGAGCCGCTCGCAGGCGGTCTGTACCGGCTTCCGCTGGGCTGAGCCGACGGCCGCGGGGATCCGCGACGCCCTTCGTTACACAACCGACGGATAGTCGTGCGTTGGCCGCTGGCCGGAACGGACAACGCCGTGACAACTCCTCCGTAACTTCTTCCTCGTAACCGCACACAATCCGTGCGGTCCACGGGGATTGCGGGAAGCGGGAGGCAGTTGATCATGGCGCACGCCGGTGAAGTGCTCGGGTTCGAAGAGTACGTGCGGACGCGGCAGGACGCTCTGCTGCGCAGCGCCCGGCGACTGGTGCCCGATCCTGTCGACGCCCAGGACCTGCTGCAGACCGCACTCGTGCGGACGCTCGGGCGCTGGGACGGCATAGCGGACAAGCGCCTCGCGGACGCGTATCTGCGCCGCGTCATGATCAACACGCGGACCGAGTGGTGGCGGGCGCGCAAGCTGGAGGAAGTGCCCACCGAGCAGCTGCCGGAGTCCTCGATCGACGACTCGACGGAGCAGCACGCGGACCGCGCCCTGCTGATGGACGTCATGAAGGTGCTCGCTCCGAAGCAGCGCAGCGTCGTGGTGCTGCGACACTGGGAGCAGATGTCCACAGAGGAGACGGCCGCCGCTCTCGGAATGTCGGCCGGAACCGTGAAGAGCACGCTGCACCGGGCCCTCGCCCGGCTCCGTGAGGAGCTGGAGAAGCGAGAGCGCGAGGAACTGGCCGGCCGCGCGCTCGAACGTGAGGAGCGGGAGCGTTGCGCGGCCTAGGCATACGTGCCTCGGGGATTCGTATGTCCCTGATGCGGGGGCGTTCCGCCCTGATGCGGGGCATGAAGGCGGGGAGCGCGGTGATCGCCGGGCTCGCCGCCATCGGGCTGTGCGCCGGGCTTCTCGCGGCGTGCTCCACCGGTGGCACCGGCCCCCGTGACGAGGGTCCGGCCCGCACGGACCCGGTCGGTTCGACGGCCGCGGGCAGCGCGAGCCCCTCGGCCTCCGCGTCCCCGAGCGCCCCGAACTCCGCCGAGGCGGTGCGGCTGGTGAAGCGGGACCCGAAGGTCAGCGCCGACATCAAGCGCGATCTGAAGCCGTGCGTGGCGGACGAGTACCCGGTGGACGTCAGCTACGGAACACTGACCGGCAGCTCCCGGAGCGACGTGGTGGTCAACGTGATGACCTGCGGTGACGCGGTCGGCATCGGCACGTACGTGTATCGCGACGAGGGCGGCACGTACAAGAACGTGTTCCGGGCCGAGGAACCCCCGGTGTACGCGGAGATCGACCGGGGTGATCTCGTGGTCACCAAGCAGGTGTACGAGAAGGGTGACTCGGTCGCCTCACCGTCGGGCGAGGAAGTCCTCACGTACCGGTGGAGCGGGCACGGTTTCACCCAGGAGAGCCGCACGCACAACGACTACAGCAACGCGGTGGACGGCGAGAGCCCGGCGCCCTCGGACGACGCCGGCTGAGCGGCGCGGTCAAGGCGAACGTGGAGGAGAGATTCGGATGACTGTCATGGGCGGTGAGCGCAAGGGCGAGCCGACGCACGTCCTGTTCGTCGAGGACGACGACGTCATCCGCGAGGCCACCCAGCTCGCCCTGGAGCGCGACGGCTTCGTGGTGACCGCGATGCCGGACGGGCTCGCGGGCCTGGAGGCGTTCCGCTCGGACCGGCCGGACATCGCGCTGCTCGACGTGATGGTGCCGGGCCTCGACGGGGTCTCCCTGTGCCGCCGCATCCGGGACGAGTCGACGGTTCCGGTGATCATGCTTTCCGCGCGCGCGGACTCCATCGATGTCGTGCTCGGCCTGGAGGCGGGGGCCGACGACTATGTGACGAAGCCGTTCGACGGGGCGGTGCTCGTGGCCCGGATCCGCGCCGTGCTGCGCCGCTTCGGGCACGCGGGCGGCGCGGCCGCCGCCTCCGGCGCGGCCTCCGAGAGCCCCGTGCCCGACAGCGGCGCGCTGCACTTCGGCGACCTGGAGATCGACACGGACGGCATGGAGGTCAGGAAGGCCGGCAATCCGGTGGCCCTGACGCCCACCGAGATGCGCCTGCTGCTCGAGTTCTCCTCCGCCCCCGGCTCGGTGCTGTCCCGCGACAAGCTCCTTGAGCGGGTCTGGGACTACGGCTGGGGCGGCGACACCCGCGTCGTCGACGTCCATGTGCAGCGGCTGCGTACGAAGATCGGCCAGGACCGGATCGAGACGGTCCGCGGCTTCGGCTACAAGCTCAAGGCCTGACCGGGCTGATGGGACAGCGCATATGAGAAGGGGGACCACGGACTCCGCTCCCGCGACGGCCGTACCGGCGCCGCGCGCGAAGGGCGCCACGGGCTCTGCCGGGAAGCCGACCGCGGCCGTGCGGCCGGCCCGCTCCTGGATCCCGCAGGGCCTGCGGACCGGCGTGCGTTGGAAGATCAGCGTCGCCATCGCGTTCGTGGGCGCACTCGTCGCCGTGGCGCTCAGCCTCGTCGTGCACAACGCGGCCCGCGTCTCGATGCTGGACAACGCGCGGGACGTGCAGGACGAGCGGATCCAGTTCGTGCAGCGGCAGTACGAGGCCCGCGGCGGCAATCTGCCCGTCGGCTTCAAGGTGGACGATCCGGCGCTCCCGCCCGACCTGCGCGCGAAGGCCCGTGAGGGCCGCCGCGTCACCTACGTCTCGGAGTCGGCGAGCGGCGTGCCCGACATCTGGGCCGCGGTCCCGCTGAGCAACGGCGGAATCCTCTCGGTGCACACCCGGTTCGCCGACCGCAGCGCCACCGTGATGAAGGACCTCGACAAGGCGCTGCTGATCGGCTCGATCTCCGTCGTGCTCGGCGGCAGCGCGCTCGGCGTCCTCATCGGCGGCCAGCTCTCCCGCCGGCTGCGCAAGGCGGCGAGCGCGGCCCGTGATGTGGCGGCGGGCCAGAGCGACGTCCAGGTCCGCCGCGCCATCGGCGGTGTCGTACGCGACGAGACGGACGATCTCGCGCAGGCCGTCGACGCGATGGCCGACGCCCTGAAGCAGCGCCTTGAGGCCGAGCGCCGGGTCACCGCCGACATCGCGCACGAGCTGCGCACACCGGTCACCGGGCTGCTCACCGCCGCCGAGCTGCTGCCGCCGGGGCGGCCCAGCGAACTCGTCAAGGACCGTGCGCAGGCGATGCGTACGCTCGTCGAGGACGTCCTTGAAGTGGCCCGCCTCGACAGCGCCGCCGAGCGGGCCGAGTTGCAGGACATCATGCTGGGCGAGTTCGTGGAGCGTCGCGTCGCGTCCCGCGCGGGCGACGGCGTCACCGTGCGGGTCATACACGAGTCCGAGGTGACGACGGATCCACGCCGCCTGGAGCGCATCCTCCTGAACCTGCTGGCCAACGCCTCCAAGCACGCCCGCCCGCCCATCGAGGTCAGCGTCGAGGGCCGGGTCCTGCGGGTACGCGACCACGGCCCCGGTTTCCCGGAGGAGCTCCTGGAGGAGGGGCCGAGCCGCTTCCGCACCGGCGCGGCCGACCGCGCGGGCCACGGCCACGGCCTGGGTCTGACGATCGCGGCGGGTCAGGCCCGGGTGCTCGGCGCCCGCCTCACGTTCCGCAACATCCGCCCGCAGAACGCGGACCACGACGCCCCCTCCGAGGGCGCCGTGGCGGTGCTGTGGCTGCCGGAGCACGCGCCGACGAATACCGGGAGCTTCCCGATGGTGCGGTTGCCGGGCAAATAGCGCCCCCTGCGGCGGGTGCCGGTCCTTCAGGCCACCGGCTCCTGGTCCTTCGGGCCCGCCCCCCGCAGCACGACCTCCTTGACGAAGACCGCCGCGAGCAGCGAGCCGAGCGCGACCACGGAGCCCAGCAGGAACGCGGAGTGCGTACCGGAAGAGACCGCGAACTGGTAGGCGTCCCGCGCCTGTTCGGGCAGCTTCGCCAGGCTCGCCGCGTCCAGCTGCGCCGACTGCTCGGTGAGCTTCCCGCCGAGCGCCCCGGCCTTCTCCGCCATGACGTCCTGCACCCGGTTGTTGAACAGCGCGCCCATGATGGCGACGCCGAACGAGGACCCCAACGTACGGAACAGGGTCGTCGACGAGGACGCGACGCCCATGTCCTTCATCTCGACGCTGTTCTGCGCGACCAGCATCGTGATCTGCATCAGGCAGCCCATCCCGGCGCCCAGCACGGCCATGTAGAGCCCGGACGTGAACCGGGACGTCCCGGTGTCCATCTGCGCGAGCAGGAAGAGACCGGCGATCATCAGGACGCTGCCCACCACCGGGAACACCTTGTACTTGCCGGTGTTGGTGGTGACCCGGCCCGCAATCAGCGAGACGACCATCATCGCGAGCAGCATCGGAAGCAGCAGCAGACCGGAGTTGGTCGCGGACGCGCCCTGCACGGACTGCTGGTACAGCGGCAGGAAGAGCACCGCGCCGAACATCACGAAGCCGGTGATGAAGCCGATCACGGACATCAGCGTGAAGTTCCGGTTGCGGAAGATGTGCAGCGGCACGATCGGCTCGGCGGCCTTGGTCTGCCAGAACACGAACCCGACGAGCGCGGCGACGCCGATCCCGATCAGCTCCATGATCACGGCGGAGTCCCAGGCGTACTCGCTCCCGCCCCAGGTGGTGACGAGCACGATCGACGTGATGCCGACGGTGAGCAGCGCCGCACCGAAGTAGTCGATGGAGTGCGAGGCCCGCTTCTTCGGCAGGTGCAGCACCGCGGTGATCGCCACGAGGGCGAGGATGCCGAGCGGCACGTTGATGTAGAAGGTCCAGCGCCAGCCGAGGTGGTCGGTGAGGGTGCCGCCGACCAGCGGCCCGCCGATCATGGCGAGCGCCATCACGCCGGCCATCATGCCCTGGTACTTGCCCCGCTCACGCGGCGGGATCAGGTCGCCGATGATGGCCATGACCCCGACCATCAGCCCGCCGGCGCCGAGCCCCTGCACGGCCCTGAACCCGATCAACTGGCCCATGTCCTGGGCCATTCCGCTGAGCACGGAGCCGAGCAGGAAGATCACGATGGAGGTCAGGAAGGCGCCCTTCCTGCCGTACATGTCGCCGATCTTCCCCCAGATCGGCGTGGAGGCGGCGGTCGCGAGCGTGTACGCGGTGACCACCCACGACAGGTGCTCGAGGCCGCCCAGTTCGCCGACGATGGTGGGCATCGCGGTGCCCACGATCATGTTGTCGAGCATGGCCAGCAGCATCGCGAGCATCAGCGCGAGCAGCACCACCCGTACGCTGCGCGGTTGTTTCACCGGCTCCTGATCCGATTTCGCGGGCTGCACCGCCGCCTGCGTCATGGTCCCCACTCCCCCTGCGTCACCCGGACTTACTTGCCGCCCGGCTAGTTCCCTACAATGAGGAAAGTAGAGCGCCAACTAGCCGGGCGTCAAGTAAGTTTTTCTCCAAGGGCACGAAGGGCAGCAGCCGATGGTCACGGGCAGCAGCAAGCCGCAGCAGCGCCGCGGGGACACCCGCCAGCGCATTCAGGACGTGACCTTGGAGCTCATCGCCGAGCAGGGGTACGAGAAGACCTCACTGCGGGAGATCTCCGACCGCCTCGGTGTGACGAAGGCCGCGCTCTACTACCACTTCAAGACGAAGGAAGACATCGTCGTCAGCCTGTTCACGGACCTGATGAAGCCGATCGACGACGTGATCGCCCGGGCCGCCGAACAGCCGCCGACGCTGGCGGCCAAGCTGGAGATCCTCGGCGAGTACTCGACCGCGCTCGACGACGCGGCCCCGCTCTTCCGTTTCATGCAGGAGAACCAGGCGACGATGCGCGAGCTGAGCATCGGCGAGAACTTCAAGGAGCGGATGACGTCCCTGCTCGACCATCTGCTGCCCGAGGACGTCACCCTGACCGACCGGGTCCGCTGCCTCAGCGCGCTGATCTCGATGCACGCCGGGATGTTCGTCCTCAGGGACGTCGAAGGCGACCCCGAGGAGAAGCGCAAGGCCATCCTCGAGGTCGCCTCCGACCTGATCACGCGGGCCCATCACGGCTGACGGGCCTCCGGCGCGGACGTCGTCAGACGTGCACGCCCTCCTTCTTCAGGAAGTTGACGGGGTTGACCGCCGAGCCGTAGTCCGCCGTCGTGCGGATCTCGAAGTGCAGGTGCGGGCCACTGGAGTTGCCGGTGTTGCCGGACTTCGCGATGTGGTCGCCCGTGGAGACGGTGTCGCCGACCTTCACGTCGATCCGGGACAGGTGGGCGTACTGCGAGTACGTGCCGTCGCTGTGCTTGATGACGATGGCATTGCCGTACGCGGGGCCGTCACCGGCGCCGTTGCCGCCGGCCTTGACGACGGTGCCGCCGTGCACGGCGGAGACGTCGGTGCCGATCGGCACGGCGAAGTCCTGGCCGGAGTGGTGACCGCTGGCCCACATGCTGCCGCCCTGCGAGTATCCGGCGGACAGCTCGTAGTGCTTGACCGGGTCGATCCAGGACTTGGCCTTCTTCTCCTCGGCCGCCTTCTTCTTGGCCTCGGCCTCCTTCTTCTTCGCCTCGGCCTGCTTCTTGGCCTTCGCGGCGTTGTCGGCGGCCTTGGCCTGAGCGGTGGCCTGGGCCTCGACGGAGGAGGCGGCGATACCGGGGAGGGCGGTGTCTGCGGAGTCGGCGACCGCGGCCCCGGTCCCGAGCAGCGCCGACACTCCGAATCCGGCGGCCACGACGGCAGCCCGCTTACGGAGCATCGACGTACCGGGGCGGTGGGACTGGGTGCGCTTCGACATATGGGCAGACCTTTCAACGGGGACGTGACGGGGCCCGGCGCACTGCCTCGTGCTGCCGGGCCGGCCATCCCTTGGTAACCCCGCCCCCCATCGCCGCCCAAAACGCCCATCTACGACATGTCCTCGTAGACCCTCCCCGAGAACCACCCCACCCGGACCGCCGTCGGACCTGGACGAAAGTAGTCCGATTTATGCCTTCATCCTTGGTTTAAGCCCACTTCATCAAAGCAAGGCAAGGCAATACGGGCCCGACGGCCACTCGGTTCCGGCGGAACGGGCACATCACCGGAACCCGTCGACCGTGTAACGACGCGGCCGGATCGCCCCCGACCAACTATTTCCGTTCGTACGTGATCCACGTCCTGTGCGGCATGTCACCGGTCGACAAGATCCAACCCCTCGCGGATGTGACCGGGGCTACGCTCCCGAACCATGGATCCCGCTGCCCTCGGCACCCGTCTGGCCTCGAGCGTGATCGCCCCGGCGCTCAAGAAACTCCTCGTCCAGGAGGGCCCGGGCGCGGGCCTGACGGACGAGCCGGTCCGGCTGTCGGGGCCGGTCTCCTTCCGCGGCGAGAAGCGCGCCCTGGACGGCGCCGAAGCGGAGCGGATCGCCCGCGCCCTCATCGCCGCACCCGCGCCCCCGGCGAGGCACCGTTCCCCGCCGACGAGGCGGAACCGCTCACCCTCACCCTGACCGCCACGCTGTGCGCCCTCGGCGGCCTCACCATGGACGACGTACAGGCGGCCCGACTCGACCCGCACGCCCTGGCCCGCACGCTGCGCCGCGCGGCCCCCGCCTCGCACGGGCTGTCCGCCGACGCGGGCCACTTCCTGGACGCGGCCGTCGACGAGGCCTGCCGTCAGGTGGTGCAGTTCTTCACCCAGCGGTCCACCTTCGTCCCCCGCACCCTGGTCGAACAGCGCCGGGGCGAGGCCGAGCTGCTCGCCAAGACGGACGAACTGATCGCCCGCACCCCGCGCGCCGACGCGGCCGACACCGCCTTCGAGGAGCGCTACGCCCGGCACATCGCCGACCGCCACCGGCATCTGACCATCTACGGCATCGACCTGCGCGAGGCGCCCGAGCGCTGGCCCCTGGACGTGGCGTATCTGAGTCTGGAGGCGACGGCCCGCGCGCCGGTGGACACCTTCGACCCGGTCGCCGAAGCGCCCGCCCCGGCCGTCCGCATCCGCGCCGAGGACGCGTCCGCCTCCGGCCACGACCGGGTGCTCCTGCGCGGCGAGGCGGGCTCGGGCAAGACGACGCTGATCCAGTGGCTGGCGACGCGGGCCGCCGCGGACGGCGACCGGATCCCCTTCGTACTGCCGCTGCGCACGCTGGCATCGGCAGGCTCGCTGCCCGCGCCCGAGGCGTTCCCTTCGGCGGTCTCCTGCCCGCTGGGCGCGCCCTCGGGCTGGGCCGGGCGCGTCCTCTCCACCTCCCGCGCCCTGATCCTCGTCGACGGCCTCGACGAGATCCCCACGGCCGGGCGGAACCGGGTGCGCGACTGGCTGCTCGGCCTCGTCGAGGCGTACCCCGGCAACCGCTGGCTGCTCACCTCGCGCCCCACCGCCGTACGACCCGAATGGCTCGCCGACAGCGGCTTTCGCGAGGTGCTGCTTCCCCCGATGCGCTCCGCCGACGTCGCCACGTTCGTGCACCGCTGGCACGCGGCCGCCGACGCCCTCCCGTACGAGAGCGCGCTCCTCGACTCCCTGCGCACCAAGCGCGACCTGGCCCGCCTCGCCACCAACCCCCTGATGTGCGGCCTGATCTGCGCCCTGCACCGCGAACGCCGCGGGTATCTGCCCAGCGGCCGCAAGGAGTTGTACGACGCCGCGTTGACGATGCTCCTCGCCCGGCGCGACCGGGAGCGCGGCATGGCCGTGCCCGAGCTGAGCGAGGAGGCCCAGATCGACCTCCTCCAGCACCTCGCGTACGCGCTCGTCCTCAGCGGCCGCACCGAGATGAGCCGCGAGCACGCCGTCGGCGCGCTTGAGCGCCGGCTGGCCACGGTGGCCTCGGCGGCGGTCGGCGACGCGCGGGACGTCCTGCGCACGCTGCTGCTCCGCAGCGGCCTGCTGCGCGAACCGGCCGCCTGCACGGTCGACTTCAGCCACCGCACTTTCCAGGACTACCTGGCCGCCCGCTACGCCGTGGAGGAGGGCCACGCGCTCCCCTTCGTGCAGCGCCTCGCCGACGACCCGCAGGGCGAGGACTCGATCCGGATGGCCGTGGCGCACGCCCGTCCCGGCGAACGCGCGCATCTGCTCCGCGAGTTGCTCACGTACGACCAAACTGAGCCTCGGCAGCCTCGCTGCCCTACCGGCCCTCCAGGACTGGCGCCGCGTCGCCGAACTGCCCGCCCTGACGCACCTCTACCTGAACGCGGCCTTCTTCACCGGCGGCGCCGAATCCGTCGAGGCCCTGCCCGAACTCCCCGGCGTCGAGTTGCTGCGCCTCGCCGCTCTGCACGGCGACGAGGACCTCTCGGCCTACCGCCCCGCCTTCCCTCCGTACGCGACGTCGTCCTCCAGACCGCCCCCGGCGTGACGCTCCCGTACGAGCGCTACGCCCGCCTCTTCCCCGACGCCGAGGTCGCCGTGGATCAGCGCTAGCAAAAACGGGTGGGCCCGAACCGTTCCACCAGGAACGGTTCGGGCCCACCCGTATCAGGCTCGCCCCGGAGGGGTTAGGCCTCCTTGCTCAGGTTCGGGCCGCCACCGGCAGCCGCGTCCTCGATCGGCGGGGCGTCCGGCAGTGCCGCCTTCTCCTCGCCGCGGAAGGTGAAGGTCTTGTTCTCGCCCTCGCCCTCCGTGTCCACGACCACGATGTGGCCCGGGCGCAGCTCGCCGAAGAGGATCTTCTCCGACAGGCTGTCCTCGACCTCGCGCTGGATCGTGCGACGCAGCGGACGCGCGCCGAGCACGGGGTCGTAGCCCTTCTTGGACAGCAGCTCCTTGGCGGACTGCGAGAGCTCGATGCCCATGTCGCGGTCCTTCAGGCGCTCGTCCACCTTCGAGATCATCAGGTCGACGATCTCGAGGATGTCGCCCTGGCTGAGCTGCGGGAAGACGACGACGTCGTCGACACGGTTGAGGAACTCGGGGCGGAAGTGCTGCTTGAGCTCGTCCGACACCTTGTTCTTCATGCGCTCGTAGTTCGACTTCGAGTCGCCCTGGGCCGCGAAGCCGAGGTTGAAGCCCTTCGAGATGTCACGGGTTCCAAGGTTGGTCGTCATGATGATGACCGTGTTCTTGAAGTCCACGACGCGGCCCTGGGAGTCGGTCAGTCGACCGTCCTCCAGGATCTGAAGCAGCGAGTTGAAGATGTCCGGGTGGGCCTTCTCGACCTCGTCGAAGAGAACCACCGAGAACGGCTTGCGCCGCACCTTCTCGGTCAGCTGACCGCCCTCTTCGTAGCCCACGTAACCGGGGGGCGAACCGAAGAGCCGCGACACCGTGTGCTTCTCGCTGAACTCCGACATGTCGAGGGAGATCAGCGCCTCCTCGTCACCGAAGAGGAACTCGGCGAGCGCCTTGGAGAGCTCGGTCTTACCGACACCGGACGGACCGGCGAAGATGAACGAACCACCCGGACGCTTCGGGTCCTTCAGACCGGCCCGCGTACGGCGGATCGCCCGCGAGAGCGCCTTGACGGCGTCCTTCTGGCCGATGACCCGCTTGTGGAGCTCGTCCTCCATGCGCAGCAGACGCGAGGACTCCTCCTCGGTCAGCTTGAAGACCGGAATGCCGGTGGCGGTCGCGAGGACCTCGGCGATCAGCTCGCCGTCGACCTCGGCGACGACGTCCATGTCGCCGGCCTTCCACTCCTTCTCGCGCTTGGCCTTCGCGGCAAGCAGCTGCTTCTCCTTGTCGCGGAGAGAGGCCGCCTTCTCGAAGTCCTGGGAGTCGATGGCCGACTCCTTGTCGCGACGCACGCCCGCGATCTTCTCGTCGAACTCGCGGAGGTCCGGCGGCGCGGTCATCCGGCGGATGCGCATCCGGGAACCGGCCTCGTCGATCAGGTCGATCGCCTTGTCCGGCAGGAAGCGGTCCGAGATGTACCGGTCGGCCAGGGTCGCGGCCTGGACGAGGGCCTCGTCCGTGATGGAGACCCGGTGGTGGGCCTCGTAGCGGTCGCGCAGGCCCTTGAGGATCTCGATCGTGTGCGGCAGCGACGGCTCCGCGACCTGGATCGGCTGGAAGCGGCGCTCGAGGGCCGCGTCCTTCTCCAGGTGCTTGCGGTACTCGTCGAGTGTCGTCGCACCGATGGTCTGCAGCTCACCGCGGGCCAGCATCGGCTTCAGGATGGAAGCCGCGTCGATGGCGCCCTCGGCGGCACCCGCTCCGACCAGCGTGTGCAGCTCGTCGATGAACAGGATGATGTCGCCGCGGGTGCGGATCTCCTTGAGCACCTTCTTGAGGCGCTCCTCGAAGTCACCGCGGTAGCGGGAGCCGGCGACCAGCGCGCCGAGGTCGAGGGTGTAGAGGTGCTTGTCCTTGAGGGTCTCGGGCACCTCGCCCTTGACGATGGCCTGAGCGAGGCCCTCGACGACGGCGGTCTTGCCGACGCCGGGCTCACCGATCAGGACCGGGTTGTTCTTGGTCCGGCGCGACAGGACCTGCATGACGCGCTCGATCTCCTTCTCGCGCCCGATGACCGGGTCGAGCTTGGACTCACGAGCGGCCTGCGTCAGGTTGCGGCCGAACTGGTCGAGCACCAGGGACGTGGAGGGCGTGCCCTCGGCAGGACCGCCGGCGGCGGCGGTCTCCTTGCCCTGGTAACCGGAGAGCAGCTGGATGACCTGCTGCCGCACCCGGTTGAGGTCTGCGCCCAGCTTGACCAGGACCTGGGCGGCGACGCCCTCGCCCTCACGGATCAGGCCGAGCAGGATGTGCTCCGTGCCGATGTAGTTGTGGCCCAGCTGAAGGGCCTCGCGGAGCGACAGCTCCAGGACCTTCTTGGCACGGGGGGTGAAGGGGATGTGGCCGGACGGGGCCTGCTGGCCCTGGCCGATGATCTCCTCCACCTGCTGGCGGACCGCCTCGAGCGAAATCCCGAGGCTCTCCAGGGCCTTAGCGGCGACACCCTCGCCCTCGTGGATCAAGCCCAGGAGGATGTGCTCGGTGCCGATGTAATTGTGGTTGAGCATCCGGGCTTCTTCCTGAGCCAGGACGACAACCCGCCGCGCGCGGTCGGTGAACCTCTCGAACATCGTTAATCGCTCCTCAGAGCGGTCAGGCAGTTAGGGGTCGGTCCCCTCCCTGTCCTTCCGCAGCTTAGTCCCGCAAGCGGGGACCGCTCATTCCATCTGCCGACACCCGTTCATGGTCTCCTGCCCCGAACGCCGACAACTGCTCCAACCCGATGGTGCGAGACGATGTTCCCGCAGGCCAGGCAGATACCCCCACCATCAGTACGCCGATGGCGAACGCAGGCTGCCCGTCCCGCACGTGTCGCCCCTCCCACTAGGGATGTCTTACCCGCACGGACTGACACTCCATGCGGCGCGCCCTGGTTCCCTCCGCTACGGGCGAACATCTTTGCGCCGTCCAACGCTCCCGTACGCCCCTTTTCCGGACACAGTACGCATGCATCCGGCGACCGTGCGTAACCCCGGAGCGTCGATGGCTGTTGCTCCTGGCATGGTCACCACTTCCGGCACGACCGTTCCCGCTCCCCGGCAACCGCTGGCCGACACCGGACGCGATCCACTCCGGCAGTGGTACGAGGACGAGCTCGACTGGGCGACCGCGGCAGGGCCCGACGGCGCGCTGCTCCGCACCGGCCTGCGCTTCGACGTCCTGGAGGTGCCGGCCGACGCCGGCTTCGCGATGCTGCGCAGACTCGATCCCCGGTCACCGGTGGCCGTGTGCGGGGAAACGATGCGGCTGCTCGTCGCCGCGGGCAGCGCGGACGAACTTCCGGGGCTGCTCGACTGGCTGGAGTGGGGGGCGCTGCCCCTGGATCTCGTCGCCGTCGGGGCGGGCGGTCTCATCGACGCGCCGACGCCTCCGGGGTGGTCCGGCTCGCAGGAGGCCGCCGTCTGGGTGCGGCCCCCCGAGCCCGGCTGCGAGGTGGAACCGGTGCTACCGGCCCTGACGACCCTGACGGCCGTCTCGACCTGGTCGGTCGTGGGGGGCGGTGGGGGCGCCCCCGATCTCGTACGCCTCGTGGACACGGCGGCGACACACTGCCACCGGGCCCGACTGCGTCGCGGCGCTGCCGCGCCGGCGACCACGTCAACAAAGCGACCAATGCGGCCGTCCCGTCAGCCGTTGGCCTTCTCGTAGGCCTCACGGATCGACTGGGGAACACGGCCGCGGTCGTTGACCTCGTAGCCGTTCTCCTTCGCCCACGCGCGGATCTGCGCGGTGTCCTGGTTGCCGCCGCCGGACGTGGCGCGCGCCTTACCCCGGCCGCTCGAGCGGCCACCGGTGCGACGACCGCCCTTGAGGTACGGCTCAAGGAGGCCGCGGAGCTTGTCCGCATTGGCGGTGGTGAGGTCGATCTCGTACGACTTGCCGTCGAGCGCGAACGTCACGGTCTCGTCCGCCTCGCCACCGTCGAGGTCATCGACAAGAAGGACCTGAACCTTCTGTGCCACCGGATTTCCTTTCATCGAAATCTGAAGGGCGGCCCCGCGACCACGGCCGCTGATTCGCCGTCCCCTTGTTATATGCAGTACTGCAGTACGTCGGAAAGCAAACCGCTTTTGCCCGAAAAACACAAACCCCTGGCTGAGATCAGGGAGAGATCCCGGAGTTGAACACTGCCCACCGGGCCCAAAAACATGCGCGATTCGGACATAGGGAACCGTTGCAAGCACGCATGCCGGAATAGCGTCCGACGGCGATCACAGATGCAGAAGCATCCGGCTGTTGCCCAAGGTGTTCGGTTTCACTCGTTCGAGACCGAGGAACTCTGCTACGCCCTCGTCATAGGAACGCAGCAGCTCACTGTAGACATCGGTGTCGACCGTATCGACGGGCGTCTCGCCGATCTCCACGAAGGCGTGCTTGGCGAAGAACTCGACTTCGAAGGTGAGGCAGAAAACCCGCCGAACACCGATCCAGCGCGCGGTCTGAAGAAGCTTCTCGAGCAGCAGATGTCCGACGCCGGACCCCTTGACCTGCGGATCCACCGCGAGCGTACGGACTTCCGCGAGGTCTTCCCACATGACGTGCAGTGCGCCGCAGCCGACGACCGCGGCGTTGTCGTCGCGTTCCGCGACCCAGAACTCCTGGATGTCCTCGTAAAGCGTCACGGTGGCTTTGTCGAGCAGGATCCCCTGTCGGCTGTACGCGTCGAGCAGGCGGCGCACCTCCGGCACATCGGCCGTCCGTGCCCTGCGTACGGTGACTGCTTTACGGACCGATTCGACGGTTGACCCGACTTCGGGGAGCTCTGCTGGCATGTCCGGACGCTATCGCCCGGCCCCGTCGCCCGCTTCCTCGGGGGCCGAGGGGACTTCCGCGGGAAGTTCGGGCGACACGATCCGCATGGCATCCCTGAGGGCCTCGCGCTGCTCCGGCGACATCATCCCGAAGAACGCGACGAGCGCGGCGGCGGGGTTGTCGCTCTGCGCCCAGGCCTCGTTCATCAGCGCGGCCGAGTACGCGGCCCGCGTGGAGACCGCCTCATATCGATAGGCCCGGCCTTCCGCTTCGCGGCGTACCCAGCCCTTCTGATGGAGATTGTCCAATACGGTCATGACGGTCGTGTAGGCGATGGACCGTTCCTGTTGGAGGTCCTCCAGGACTTCCCTCACGGTGACCGGGCGGTTCCACTTCCACACCCGTGTCATCACTGCGTCTTCGAGTTCTCCCAAGGGGCGCGGCACGAGAAGCACAATAGTGGGAGAAGTCGGTAATTCAACGCGGGACGTGGCGACGTTCGCCAACCAATGACAAAAGGGGCGCCCGATGGGCGCCCCTCACTGCGGTTTCCGTGCCGGCCGCGACCGCGCTCAGGCGGTCGCGTCCTGCTGCGCGCCGCCGCCCTGCCGGGCGGCCTCGGCGCGCGCGATGGCGGCGTCGACGGCCGCGTCCTCCTTGGCCTTCTTGTCGCCGCTCTGCGACTTCACGATGGTCACGATCAGACCGACGAAGAACGCGGCCATCACGACCGGGGGCACGAGCGCGGAGACGTAGTCCATGCCCCCAGAGTAGCTACCCCACGGCCAGTCGCTGCGTCGGGGCGGGCGGTTGCGCGGGGCGGCGCTTGGGCGGGAAGACCTCGGCCGGGGTGGGGACCGGGCGCTGCGGCGCCTCGGGGGCCGGCCTCGCGGGCTTGTCGCCGTCCGCCGCCGAGAGTCCGCCGGGCAGGGCGAGCAGGTGGGTGCGGGAGGCCGGAACGCGGGGGCGGTACCGGGCGTCGAACTTGTCGCGTACGCCCTGTTCCGCCAGGTCGCGGCAGCGGGCGAGCAGGGCCACCGCGGCCGGGTTCGCCGGCAGCGCGCGCAGCGCCGCGAGGTCCTCTGCGCCGGGCCTGTGGCCCGCCGCCAGGGCCTCCTTGAGGAGGCTCAGATAGCCGGGAGCGGAGCCGGGCAGGGCGGTCCGGTAGCGGTCGAGGTCGGCGCGGAGGAAGGCCCGCATGCGCAGACCTTCCCGGGCCGTTTCGTCGACCGACTCCGCGAGTCGCAGACAGGCCCGGACGTCCTCGTCCGAGGTGGGGCTGGGGTGGAGGGCGAGGGCGAGGGCGCGTCGGAGCACACGCAGCTCTTCTGCACCGAACGCCATGCCGCCACGATTTCCGTAGGGCGTGGGCATGAAAGGACGGTACGGCCTATTACGGACAAATCTGCTTAACCGGCAATTCCCGGGCGCGCCCCGATTGCTCCGGAGGTTCTTCCGGGCTCCCGGGGCGCCCGCGCCTCGGATCCGGGCTCAGAGCCGCGAAACGTTCCGCTCGTACACGAGACGCAGCCCGATCAGCGTCAGCCACGGCTCGTGCTCGTCGATCACGGTGGACTCGCCGAGCACCATCGGCGCGAGGCCGCCCGTCGCGATGACGGTCACGTCGTCCGGGTCGTCCGCGAGCTCCTTGGCCATCCGGTTCACGACCCCGTCGACCTGGCCCGCGAAGCCGTACACGATGCCCGCCTGCATCGCCTCGACGGTGTTCTTGCCGATGACGCTGCGCGGCCTGGCCAGCTCGATCTTGCGCAGCTGGGCGCCGCGCATGCCGAGCGCCTCCACGGAGATCTCGATACCGGGCGCGATCACACCGCCCGCGTACTCCCCGCGCGCGGAGACCGCGTCGAAGGTCGTGGCCGTGCCGAAGTCCACGACGATCGCGGGGCCGCCGAACATCTCGACGGCCGCGACCGCGTTGATGATCCGGTCGGCGCCGACCTCCTTGGGGTTGTCCATGAGGATCGGCACGCCGGTCTTGATGCCGGGTTCGACGAGGACGGCGGGTACGTCGCCGTAGTAGCGGCGGGTGACCTCGCGCAGCTCGTGCAGGACCGAGGGGACGGTCGAGCAGATGGCGATGCCGTCGATGCCGTCGCCGAGTTCGTCGCCGAGCAGCGGGTGCATGCCCATCAGGCCCTTGAGCAGGACGGCGAGTTCGTCGGCGGTTCTGCGCGCGTCCGTGGAGATGCGCCAGTGCTCGATGATCTCCTCGCCGTCGAACAGGCCGAGGACGGTGTGGGTGTTGCCCACGTCGATGGTGAGCAGCATCAGGCGTCCGCCTCGCGCAGGTCGAGGCCGATGTCGAGGATCGGCGAGGAGTGGGTGAGGGCCCCTACGGCGAGGTAGTCGACGCCCGTCTTCGCGTACGTGGCCGCGTTCTCCAGCGTGAGCCGGCCCGAGGACTCCAGGAGGGCGCGGCCGTCGGTGATCGCCACGGCCTCCTCCGTCTCGCCCGGCGTGAAGTTGTCCAGGAGGATCAGGTCGGCGCCCGCGTCGAGGACCTCGCGCAGCTGGTGCAGGGTGTCGACCTCGACCTCGATCGGCAGACCGGGGAAGCGGTCCCGTACGGCCTGGAACGCCTGGGCGACGCCGCCGGCCGCGACCACGTGGTTGTCCTTGACCAGGGCCGCGTCCGACAGGGACATGCGGTGGTTGACGCCGCCGCCCATGCGGACCGCGTACTTCTCCAGGGAGCGCAGGCCGGGCGTCGTCTTGCGGGTGTCGCGGACCTTCGCCTTCGTGCCGTCCAGGACGTCCGCCCACGCGCGCGTGGCCGTCGCGATGCCGGACAGGCGGCACATGATGTTGAGCGCGGTGCGCTCGGCGGTGAGCAGGTCCCGGGTGCGGGTGGTGACGGAGAGCAGCTTCTGCCCTGCCTCGACGCGGTCGCCGTCCTCCGCGTGCCGCTCGACCTCGAACTCGTCCGTGGCCACGACGGAGATGACCGCCTCGGCGACCCGCAGGCCCGCCACGACGCCCGCCTCGCGGGCCGTGAAGTCGGCGGTGGCGACGGCCTCTTCGGGGATCGTGGCGACGGTCGTGACGTCCACGCCGCCGTCCAGGTCCTCGGTGATGGCCATGTGGGCGATGTCCTCGATCTCGACCGGGTGCAGGCCCGCGTCGAGCAGCAGCTGGGCCAGCGACGGGTCGAGGCCGCACTCCATGACGTCGTCGGAATCTCCCTGCGCGCAGCCGCAGTTGTCGCCGCAGCCTTCGCTGCCTGCGTCCGCCAGGGGGAGGTCGGGGGTGGCGCTCACGTCGGTCACTGCTCCTGAGGGTTCTTGGCCGTTGCCGGGAAGTCTGCTGTGGGTGTGGTGCGGGTGGCCAGGGTCCGGTCCGGATTCAGGCGTACGACGATGTGGCGGCGCCACGTGGCATCGTCGCGGTCCGGGTGGTCCTCGCGCCAGTGGCAGCCGCGGGTCTCCTCGCGGCGGCGCGCGGCGGCGACCAGGACGCGGGCCACGCACAGGAGGTTGGTGGCCTCCCAGGTGTCGACGCCGGGCTCCGAGGTCTTGCCGTGCTCCGTGAGGGAGTTGACCGCCTCGGCGTGGATCCGGCCGAGCCGGGCGGCGGCCTCCGCGAGGGAGTCGGCGGAGCGCAGGACGCCCGCTCCCGCCGTCATCACGCGCTGGATGGCGAACCGTGCCTCCGGGGGAAGCAGCGGGTGCGCCGGCGTCGACGGGTGCTCCACGGGGGCGGGCACGCGCGCGTGGAGGCCGTTCTCGGCGTGCTGCCGCTCGATGTCGTCCGCGATGCGCTCCGCGTAGACGAGGCCCTCCAGAAGGGAGTTGGAGGCCAGCCGGTTCGCCCCGTGGACGCCCGTGCAGGCGGCCTCCCCGCACGCGTAGAGGCCCGGCACGGTGGTGCGGCCGGAGAGGTCCGTGCGGACGCCTCCGGAGGCGTAGTGCGCGGCGGGAGCGACGGGGATGGGCTCGGTCACCGGGTCGATGCCGTGGGCGCGGCAGGCCGCGAGGATCGTGGGGAACCGGTTCTCCCACATGTCGGCGCCGAAGTGCCGCGCGTCCAGGTACATGTGCTCGGTGCCGAGCTCCTGCATGCGGCGCGTGATGCCCTTGGCGACGATGTCGCGGGGCGCCAGCTCGGCGAGCTCGTGCTGGCCCACCATGAAGCGCACGCCGTCCGCGTCCACCAGGTACGCGCCCTCGCCGCGCACGGCTTCGGAGACGAGTGGCTGCTGGCCCTCGGCGTCCGCGCCGAGGAACAGCACGGTCGGGTGGAACTGGACGAATTCCAGGTCGCTGACCTCGGCGCCCGCGCGCAGGGCGAGCGCGACGCCGTCGCCCGTGGACACGTGCGGGTTCGTGGTCGCCGAGAAGACCTGGCCCATGCCGCCGGTCGCGAGGACGACGGCGGGCGCCACGACGGCGCCCACGCCGTCGTGCTGGCCCTCGCCCATGACGTGCAGGGTGACACCGGCCGCGCGGCCCTCGGCGTCCGTCAGTAGATCGAGGACCAGGGCGTTCTCGACGGTTTCCACACCACGCGCACGTACCGCCTCGACCAGGGCGCGGGAGATCTCGGCGCCGGTCGCGTCGCCGCCCGCGTGCGCGATGCGGCGGCGGTGGTGGCCGCCCTCGCGGGTCAGCTCCAGGTCGCCCTCGGCGGACTCGTCGAAGTGCGCGCCGGTCCCGATCAGGCGGCGGACGGCGTCGGGGCCCTCGGTCACGAGGGTGCGCACGGCCGCCTCGTCGCACAGTCCCACGCCGGCGACCAGGGTGTCGCCCAGGTGCTGCTCGGGGGTGTCGCCCTCGCCGAGGGCCGCCGCGACGCCGCCCTGCGCCCAGCGCGTGGAGCCGTCGTCGAGGCGGGCCTTGGTGACGACGACGGTGCGCAGGCCCGCGGCCTGGCAGCGCAGCGCCGCGGTGAGGCCCGCGACGCCGGAGCCGACGATCACGACGTCGGCCTCGACGTTCCAGCCGGGGGCGGGGGCGTGGAGCCGTATGCCGGTGCTGCTCATTCGTGGCCTCCGAAGGTCAGCGGCAGGTTGTCGATGAGGCGGGTGTTGCCCACGCGCGCGGCGACCGCGAGCACGGCCTCGCCCTCGAAGCCGTCGGTCACGTCGGTGAAGTCGCGCGGGTCGACGAGGGCCACGTAGTCGAGCTCGACCGGCGGCTGGAGGCGCTTCGCCTCGTCGAGGATCTGGCGGGCCGCCGCGAGGACCGCCGAGGGGCGGCCCGGGGAGGCCGTCGCGACGGCGTGCGCGTCGGCGGCTGCCCGGGCCTCGCCTATCTTGCCGAGCGCCTTCGCCCGCGCGCGTGGGGTCGGGCTCTCGGCGGCACGCGCGCGCAGGGCCTCCTGCGCCGCGTGCCGGTCGCGGCCCGTGAACAGGGCGTCGGAGAGGGCCAGAGCGGTGCGGCGCTCGGCCGGGGACAAGTAGCGGTTGCGGGAGGAGAGCGCGAGCCCGTCCTCCTCGCGGACCGTGGGCACGGCGACGATCTCCACGTCGAAGTTCAGATCGCGCACCATGCGGCGCACCAGGGCCAGTTGCTGCGCGTCCTTCTGGCCGAAGAGGGCCACGTCCGCGCGTGTGAGGTGCAGCAGCTTGGCGACGACGGTGAGCATGCCGTCGAAGTGGCCGGGGCGCGAGGCGCCTTCGAGCCGCTCGCCCATGGGGCCCGCCGTGATGCGGATCTCGGGCTGCCCGCCCGGGTAGACCTCGTCGACACAGGGCGCGAACACGGCGTCCGCGCCCGCCTGTTCGGCGATCCTCAGATCCGCTTCCAGGGTGCGCGGATAACGGTCGAGGTCCTCGCCCGCGCCGAACTGGAGCGGGTTCACGAAGACGGTGACGACCACTTCGCCGTCCGCCCCTGCGCGGGCCCTGGCCGAGCGGATCAGCGTCGCGTGGCCCTCGTGCAGGGCGCCCATCGTCATGACGACGACGCGCGGGCCGGTACGCGTGCGTGCCCGCATGTCCGCGCCCTTGTGGAGGAGCCGCGTGCGCGACGGCTTCACGGGGTTCGCCGCCATGGCGTCCGTGGGGCTCATCGGGTCTCCTCCGCACCGGTCGCGAGGACGCCCAGGAGGTCCTCGGCGAGCTCCGGCTTCAGCAGTCCGTGCGCGAGCGCGCGGTCGGCGGTCGCGCGGGCCATCGCGAGATAGCCGGCGACGGTCTGCGGGGCGTGCTTGCGCAGCTCCGTGATGTGGGCGGCGACGGTGCCGGCGTCGCCGCGCGCCACCGGGCCCGTGAGGGCCGCGTCGCCCGACCTGAGCGCGTTGTCGAGGGCCGCGCCGAGCAGCGGGCCGAGCATCCGGTCGGGGGCGCCGACGCCCGCCTCGCGGAGCAGTTCCATGGACTCCGCGATCAGCGTGACCAGGTGGTTGGCGCCGAGCGCGAGGGCCGCGTGGTACAGCGCGCGGTTCTCCTCGGCGATCCACTCGGGTTCGCCGCCCATCTCGATGACCAGGGCCTCCGCGGCAAGGCGCAGCTCCTCGGGCGCGGTGACGCCGAAGGAGCAGCCTGCCAGGCGCTGGACGTCGACGGGCGTGCCGGTGAACGTCATCGCGGGGTGCAGCGCGAGCGGCAGCCCGCCCGCGCGCAGCGCCGGTTCGAGGACCTTCGTGCCGTACCGTCCCGACGTGTGCACGAGCAGCTGTCCGGGCCGGACGGCGGCGGTCTCGGCGAAGCCCTCGACGAGGACCGGCAGGACGTCGTCGGGGACGGTGAGGAGCACCAGATCGGCCTGCGCGAGGACCTCGGCGGGCGGCACCAGGGGCACGTCGGGCAGCAGCGTCGCGGCCCGGCGCACGGAGGCGTCGGAGACTCCGGAGACGGCCACGGGGCGGTGCCCGGCCAGCTGAAGGGACGCGGCGAGCGCGGGCCCGACGCGGCCCGCGCCGACGACGCCCACGGTGAGGCGGGCGGGGCGGTCCTTGGGGGCTGTGGGCTCGTAGGGGTCGGATCGCGGGTTCGGAGGGGGTGTTGTCACGAGGCGATGGCCTTCCGTTCCAGTCCGCTCGGGGTACCGGACGATTTCTCGTCATTTTAACGCTATCTGTCGGCGCAGGCCCCGACAGTCCACAGGCTGTGGGCAAGCGCACGCGGGTGCGCCATGATCGACGGATGGACCGAACCGCCGAGAACACTGCCACCTCCGAGACGACGCGGGCCGACCGGCTGATCGCGGCGTTGCGGGGCGCCGAGCGCACACTGGCCCGCAGGCCGAACGAGGCCACCCTGGGCGAGCGGTGGCAGAGCCTGTCCGGGGCCGCGGCGGCGGTGGCCGACCTGTCGGGCGACGTCGACGTCTACGGGGGCGGCATCGTGGCCGACCTGGAGACGAAGGTCGCCGCGCTGCTCGGCAAGGAGGCGGCCGCGTTCTTCCCCACCGGCACCATGGCCCAGCAGGTCGCACTGCGCTGCTGGGCGGGCCGCACCGGCAATGCCACGGTGGCCCTGCACCCGCTGGCGCACCCCGAGGTCCATGAGCGGGAGGCGCTGACCACGGTGACGGGGCTGCGCACCGTGCACCCCACGAAGGCGGCGCGGCAGATCGGCGCCGACGACGTGCACGACCTGGACGAACCGTTCGGGACGCTGATGCTCGAACTGCCGCTCAGGGACGCCGGTTTCGTGCTGCCCACATGGCAGGAGCTGGAGGAGGTCTGCGAGGCGGCACACGCGCGGGACGCCGTGATCCACTTCGACGGGGCCCGTCTGTGGGAGACCACGACGCATTTCGGGCGCCCGCTGGACGAGATCGCGGAGCTCGCGGACAGCGTCTACGTGTCGTTCTACAAGTCGCTCGGCGGCCTCAGCGGCGCGGTGCTGGCGGGCCCGGAGTCGTTCGTCGGGGAGGCGAGGGCCTGGCGGCACCGCTACGGCGGCCAGGTCTTCCAGCAGTTCCCGCAGGCGATCTCGGCCCTTGCGGGCCTGGAGCGGGAGCTGCCGAAGCTTCCCGAGTACGTGGCGCACGCGCGCGTGGTCGCGCAGGCACTGGTGGAGGGCTTCGCCAAGGCGGGTGTCGCCGGGGCGCGGGTGTTCCCCGAGGTGCCGCACACGCACCAGTTCAAGGTCTGGCTGCCCTACGACGCCGACGCGCTCACGGAGGCGGGGATCGCGCAGGCGGAGGAGACGCGGACGGCGCTGTTCGCGCGCTGGGCGGACGAGGGCGCGGTGCCGGGGTTCGCGGCGACCGAGGTCACGGTCGCGGCGGCGGGTCTTGAGTGGGGCCCTGACGACGTCCGCGCGGCCGTCGCGGACTTCGTGGGGCGGATCTCCTCGTAGGCCCCTCATGGGCCATGGGGCTCAGCAACCGGCGGGGTGACCGCGACGCCCCGAGACGCGGCGTCCGAAGAAGTGACGCCCGGACAGCCGGCGGGTCAGGGCCGCCCGGATCCGGCCGCGGGCCGGACGGCCGGCCACGACCGCCTTGAACCGGCGGTAGTCGCGCAGCTCCCGGAAGGCGTCCACCTCGTGCCGGCCGGGCGCCGGCGGGGCCGCTTCGCCGCGCTGGGCGGCGCGGTAGAGATCGATGGCGTACTGCTGGGTGACGCTCATGTCGAACACCTCGCTGTTCATGTCGATTGTCGCGCTACACCCCGAAATGAGCCTGTTTGCTGCCGTTCGGGGCCGATGGGTACGAGATTGCGCCCGGCGGTGCCGTGCGGTCACGTCGATTGACGGGAGCCGTCAATCGACGACCCGGCTGTCAGTGGCGGCGTGCACCATGGGGTCATGAGCGTGAGCATCGACATCACGGGCCTGCCGCCCGAGCGGATCCATGTCGTTCCCTCACCCCTGGCCGAGCTGGGCATGGCACTGCACGCACTGTCGGAGCCCGCCCATCACCCGGGGCTGCAGGGGTGGACGACGAGCGTGACCGCGTGCCTGGATCCGTGCCTCGCGGACCGGATGTGTGAGGCGGACTTCCTGTGGCGGACGACGTTCTCGGACGTCTTCACGCCGTCCGCCGGGATACCGGGGCGGCGCACGCTGCCCGGTGCCACGCTCGCCGAGGAGCTGGACCTGCTCGACAAGCTCTCCGACGAGCAGTTCGTGGACGCGGCCCTGGAGTTCACGTGCCAGTCGCAGTACGCGGAGCGGGTGGTGAACCGGCTCGACGACCCGGGCACCCGCGAGCGCGCGCTCGAACTCGCGGCCGCGCGCGGAGCGCCTCAAGTCCGGTTCACCCAGCGCCTGCTCGAGGACCCGCCCGCCGTCCGGGCGTGGTTCCGCGAGCTGCTGCAGGACTGCGACGAGGCGTTCTTCTCGGACGTATGGGCGCGCGTGCGGCACCAGTTGGCGGCCGACGCGCGGCACAAGACGGAGATGCTGCGCCACAAGGGGCTCAAAGAGGCCCTCGCGGCGACGTCCTCGGCGGTCTCGCTCGACGAGGCGGGCCCCGCCGTCGTCGTCGACAAGATCTCCGTGGGGCGCACGGAGACGGGCAGCGGCAATCTGATCCTGACGCCGACCAGCCTGGGGTGGCCGCATCTGTGGGTGCTGCACCGCAAGGGCTGGCAGCCGATGATCACCTACCCGATCGCCTCCCCCGGGCTCACGACGCCGCCCTCCGTCGAGCAGTTGACGCGGCGCATGGCGGCGCTCGCCCACCCGGCGCGCATGCGGCTGTGCCGGCACCTGGCCCGCGGGCCGTACACGACAAGCGAGTTGGCGGACGCGCACGGGATCTCGGCGCCGGAGATATCCCGGCACCTTTCGGTGCTGAAGAAGGCCGGGCTGATCACGACGCGGCGACGCGGCCGCTATGTGCAGCACCAGTTGGACCTGAGCGTGGTCTCGCGCCTCGGCGGGGACTTCATCGAGGGGGTGCTGCGCTGATCGCCCGGCGGCGGGCTCAGGCCCCGGCGCCGCCCGCGCGGACGAGCCCCGTCTCGTAGGCGAGGACGACGACCTGGACCCGGTCGCGCAGATCGAGCTTGGTCAGGATGCGGCCCACATGGGTCTTCACCGTGGCCTCGGACAGCACCAGACGCGCGGCGATCTCGCCGTTCGAGTGCCCCTGGGCGACCAGGACCATGACCTCGCGCTCGCGCTCGGTGAGCCGCTCAAGATGCTTGTGCTGCGGCTGGTCGGGGCTGCTCGGCAGCATCGGGGCGAACCGGTCGAGCAGCCGCCGGGTCGTGGACGGGGCGACCACCGCGTCGCCGCTGTGCACGGCGCGGATCGCGGTGAGCAGCTCGCCCGGCGGCACGTCCTTGAGCATGAAGCCGGAGGCCCCCGCCCGCAGCCCCGAGAAGGCGTACTCGTCGAGGTCGAAGGTGGTCAGGATGAGGACCTTGGGCGAGTCGGGGTCGGCGCAGATCCGCCGCGTCGTCTCGACCCCGTCGAGCTTCGGCATGCGGACGTCCATGAGGACGACGTCCACGGAGGTCGAGCGCAGCACGTCCAGCGCCTCGACGCCGTCGCCCGCCTCGGCGACGACCTCCATGTCCGGCTGCGCGGCGAGCACCATCCGGAAGCCGGTGCGCAGCAGCACCTGGTCGTCGACGAGCATGACCTTGATCGACATCGGGCGGTCCTCACGTGGTGGCGATGGTCGGTGGCTTGTACGTGTCAATGGGCGGGCTTGAGAGGCAGCAGGACGCTGATGCGGAAGCCACCGCCGGCCCGCGGCCCCGCGTCCAGCGTGCCGCCGACCATACCGACGCGCTCGCGCATCCCGATGAGGCCGTGGCCGCGGCCGTCCGCGCCCCCGTCCTCGTACAGCTCGTGCGGGGCGCCCTTGCCGTCGTCCTCGACGAGCAGGCCGAGGCCGTCGTCGAAGTAGACGAGCCGGACGCTGGCGCCCGCGTTGGGGCCGCCGTGCTTACGGGTGTTGGTGAGGGCTTCCTGGACGATGCGGTACGCGGTCAGCTCGACGCCGCTGGGCAGCGGGCGCGGGGTGCCCTCCACCTCGAAGTCGACCGGGAGCCCCGACGTGCGCACCTGCTCGACGAGTTCCTCTATCTGCTCGACGTCGGGCTGCGGAACGTACTCGCCGGCCTCCTCGTGCTCCCCGGTGCGCAGCACACCGAGCAGCCTGCGCATCTCGGCGAGCGCCTGCCGGCCGGTGCCCGAGATGGTCTCCAGGGCCTTCTTGGCCTGGTCGGGCGCCTGGTCGAGGACGTACGCGGCACCGTCGGCCTGCACCACCATCACCGACACGTTGTGCGCGACGACATCGTGCAACTCGCGCGCGATGCGCGCCCGTTCAGCCGCCACCGCGACCTTCGACTGCGCCTCGCGCTCCTTCTCCAGCCGATTGGCGCGTTCCTCAAGCTGGTCCAGGTACGCGCGTCTGGTGCGCAGCGAGTCGCCGAGCACCCAGGCGAGGGCGAACGGCACCATCTGGAAGACGGTGACGAGGACCTGGCCCGTGGTGCTGATGTCGCCGACGGTGGGCCAGCGCAGCTGGGAGAGCGGCGCCGCGAGCAGCCCGCCGACGAGGCCGAAGCGGGACGCCCAGCGCGGTCCGCTCACCGCGCAGGTGTAGATGATGACCAGCATCGCGAAGTCCGACGGGTTGACCCGCGCGTCGAACACCAGCTGGCCGAGGCCCGTGGCCACCGCGAGCAGCAGCATCTTGTCCGGCCAGCGACGGCGCAGCGCGACCACCACGGACATCAGGACGGCACAGACCAGCAGCGCCGCCTCGTTCCCATGTCCCGCGCTGCCCGCGCCGTTCGCCCCCACCACGGACATGCCGAAAAGAATCACGGCCCAGAAGCCGTCGACCCACGTCGGGTGTCTGCGGATGAAGTCGTAGACGCGCTGCACGTAACCCAGAGTAGGTAAGCGTGCAGCGTGCAGGGGTCAACCGGAGGGTCGATCCGGACCCGGCGCGCGTACTCCTGAAGGTGGAGGACCCCCACGGCGCACGCGCCCGGCGCACATAGCCTTCAGGTGTGAAGAACGGACAACAGACGGCACCGCGCGGCTGGCGCGCGGCCACCGAAGAGGCGTTGTACGGACCGGTCGGCTTCTACCGGAGACCCGAGGGGCCCGCCGGGCATTTCCGCACGTCGGTGCATGCGTCGCCGCTTTTCGCCGGGGCCGTGGCCGAGCTGTTGTGCCGGGTGGACGCGGCGCTCGGCGAGCCCGCCGAATTGGCGTTCGTCGACATGGCGGCGGGGCGCGGCGAGCTGATTTCGCGCGTCCTGGAGGTGCTGCCGGAAAAAGTGGCACCACGCGTGCGTGCCTACGCGGTGGAGAAGGCGGAACCGCCCGCCGGACTCGACCACCGGATCGAGTGGCGGGCCGAGCCGCCCACCGGTGTCACCGGACTCCTCTTCGCGAACGAGTGGCTCGACAACGTGCCCCTGGAGGTCGTCGAGGCGGACGCGGACGGCACGGCACGGCTGGTCCTCGTACGCGAGGACGGCACGGAGACCCTCGACACGGAGCCCCTGGACGGAGCCTCGGTGGACTGGCTGTGCCGGTGGTGGCCGCTGCCGCCCGAGCCGGGCCTGCGCGCCGAGGTCGGACTCCCCCGCGACACCGCCTGGGCGGCTGCTGTACGCACCCTGGAGCGCGGCCTGGCGGTGGCGGTGGACTACGCGCACACCCGCGCCTCCCGGCCGCCCTTCGGCACGCTCACGGGCTTTCGCGAGGGCCGCGAGACGGCCCCCGTGCCGGACGGCTCCTGCGACATCACGGCGCACGTGGCACTGGACGCGTGCGCGACCGCTCCGGACGCCCGGCTCCTCACGCAGCGCGCCGCCCTGCGGGCCCTCGGCATCACCGGGGACCGCCCGCCGCTCGCCCTCGCCTCGCGGGACCCGGCGGCGTACGTCATGGCGCTCACGGGCGCCGGAGAGGCGGCGGAGCTGACCGCCCGCGGCGGGCTCGGCGACTTCGGCTGGCTGGTCGAGCCGGTGGGCCTCCAGGCGGACGGCCTACTTGTCGATGTCCCCGACCACGAAGAACAGTGACCCGAGGATCGCCACCATGTCGGCGACGAGCGTCCCCGGCAGCAGCTCGGTCAGCGCCTGGATGTTGTTGTACGAGGCGGAGCGCAGCTTGAGCCGGTACGGCGTCTTCTCGCCCTTGGAGACGAGGTAGTAGCCGTTGATGCCGAGCGGGTTCTCCGTCCACGCGTACGTGTGGCCCTCGGGCGCCTTGAGGACCTTCGGGAGGCGCTGGTTGACCGGGCCCTGCGGAAGCTCGGCGAGCCGGTCGAGGCAGGCGTCGGCGAGGTCGAGCGCGTTGTGCGCCTGCTCCAGGAGGCACTCGAACCGGGCCAGGCAGTCGCCTTCTTGTCGCGCGACGACCTTCAGGGTGTCCTGCAGCTCTCCGTAGGCGAGGTACGGCTCGTCGCGCCGGAGGTCGAAGTCGACGCCGGAGGCGCGGGCGATCGGGCCGCTGACTCCGTAGGCGTGCGCGGCCTCGGCGGACAGCACGCCCACCCCGCGCGTGCGGCCCCGGAAGATCTCGTTGCCGAGCACCAGATTGTCGTAGACGTCCATGCGGGAGCGCACGCTCGCGACCGCCGCCCGCGCGCGGGTGGTCCAGCCGAGCGGCAGGTCCTCCTTGAGGCCGCCGACGCGATTGAACATGTAGTGCATGCGCCCGCCGGAGACCTCCTCCATGACGTTCTGGAGCTCCTCGCGCTCACGGAAGGCGTGGAAAACGGGCGTGATTCCGCCCAGTTCGAGCGGGTACGAACCAAGGAACATCAGATGGTTGAGCACCCGGTTCAGCTCGGCGAGCAGCGTGCGCAGCCACACGGCGCGCTCCGGGACCTCCATGCCCAGCATCCGCTCGACGGCGAGCACGACACCCAGTTCGTTCGAGAACGCGGACAGCCAGTCGTGGCGGTTGGCGAGCATCACGATCTGCCGGTAGTCGCGTGCTTCGAAGAGCTTCTCCGCACCGCGGTGCATATAGCCGATGACCGGCTCCGCGTGCTCGATGCGCTCGCCGTCGAGCACGAGACGCAGGCGCAGCACACCATGGGTGGAAGGGTGCTGCGGACCGATGTTGAGCACCATGTCGGTGCTCTCCGCGGCACCACCGATGCCGACCGTGGCCTGAGTCGTGGGCGTCATGGACACAGTCTCTCGTACGTAGGGTGAACCCATGGAGACAGGGGCGACAGGGCCGACAGAGGCGACAGCGCCGACACGCACGACAGGGCCGGACTGGACGGGGCTGCCCGCCGGACTGCTGACACTGCGCCGCCTGCTGCTCGTCGTGTGGCTGGTGCCGCTGACGGTGGCGCTCGCGGTGCTGCTCGGCATGTTCGCGGGCCCCGGCTGGGCGGCGTTCGCCGTGCTGCCCCTCGCGGCCCTGGCCTGGGGTTGGGTGATGCTCGGCCGCAACTGGCGCTCGTGGCGGTACGCGGAACGGGCCGACGACCTGCTGATCACCCGCGGCGTCCTGTGGCACGAGGAGACGATCGTGCCGTACGGGCGGATGCAGCTCGTCGAGGTGACATCCGGCCCGCTGGAGCGGAAGTTCGGCCTGGCCAGCCTGCAACTGCACACCGCCGCCGCGGCCAGCGACGCGACGATCCCCGGCCTCGCGCCCGCGGAGGCCGAGCGGCTGCGCGACCGCCTCACCGAACTCGGCGAGGCCCGATCGGCGGGCCTGTGACGGCCTCCCGCGCCCCCGAAGGCGCCCCGACCCAGGAGCCCGCCGAGGACGCGCGAGAACGGCGCCTGCACCCCGTCACGCCGCTGCGCCGCGCGTGGGCACCGATCGCGATCCTGCTGGGCTGGGCAGTCCACGACATGGACCAGGCACAGCGCCAGCTGGCCAACCTCAGCACCGCCGTGCTGCTGATCGGCATCGGAGTGCTGGTTCCGGCGGCCGCCCTGTACGGATTCCTCACCTGGTGGTTCACGCACTTCGCGGTGACCGACACCGAACTGCGCATCCGTACGGGCCTGTTGTTCCGCCGCACCGCCCACATCCGGCTCGACCGCCTCCAGGCGGTGGACGTCACACAGCCGCTCCTCGCCCGCTTCGTGGGCGTGGCCAAGCTGAAGCTCGACGTGGTGGGAGCCGACAAGAAGGACGAGCTCGCCTTCCTGGGAGAGCGCGAAGCCACCGCCCTGCGGGCCGAACTCCTCGCCCGGGCCGCCGGTTTCGCGCCGGAGTCGGCGCACCAGGTGGGCGAGGCGCCGGCGCGGCCGATCCTGCACACGCCCCCGCGGATGCTCGCGGTGGCGCTGCTCCTGACGGGCGCCCCCTGGGCGATGCTGCTCGCCGCGGTCGCCGTCCCGGTGCTCCTGTGGTTCGCCACCCACAACCTGTGGACAGTGATCGCGGTCGCGGTGCCGCTGGTCGGCGGCGCCTTCACCAACAGCGCGGGCCGGTTCATCAAGGAGTACGACTGGACGGTCGGCGAGTCCCAGGACGGGCTGCGCATCGACCACGGGCTGCTCGACCGGGTGCACGAGACGGTGCCGCCGGGGCGGGTGCAGACCGTACGGATCGTCGAGCCGCTGTTGTGGCGGCGCCGCGGCTGGGTCCGCGTGGAGCTGCACGTCGCCGGGTCCTCGAACACCGCGCTCGTCCCCGTGGCGCCGCGCGAGCACGCCGAGGACGTCGTCGCGCGGATCCTGCCGGGGGTCTCGGTGCCGAAGCCGGCCGACTTCGCGGGGTCGCCGCGGCGCGGGCGCTGGTGCGTGCCGGTGTGGTGGCGCGGCTACGGGGTGGCGGTCACGGAAACGGTGTTCGCCGCGCGCCACGGTCTGCTGCAACGCCGTCTCTCGCTCGTCCCGCACGCCAAGGTGCAGAGCGTGCGCCTCACCCAGGGGCCCTGGGAGCGGTACTGGCGCGTCGCCGACCTGCACCTCGACACGGGCGCCAACAAGACGGTGACGGCCCGCCTGAGGGACGTGGACGAGGCCTCCGACCTCCTGCGGGCCCAGGCGGACCGGTCCCGCACGGGGCGGCGTGACGCGCGGCCCGACCGGTGGATGGCGGGGACGTAGACCCGGGAATGGGTGAGGGGCGGACCGGCTTCCCGCCGGCCCGCCCCTCACCTGCCCGTTTCACGCCTGAAGTGCCGACCTCAGCTCGCCCATGTCGATCTGCTCCGTCTCGTCGTGCGCGGTCAGGTCGATGACCTGCTGCTCGCGCTCGGTGTCCTCGGAGGATTCGTCCGAGGCCTCGGGAGCCTCGGTGTCCGTCTCCGCCTTGGGCTCGGCGTCGTCGGGCTCGGCCTCGGGCTCGGCATCCGCCGCCACCTCGGCCTGCGACTCGGCCACCGGCTGGTCCACCTGGTCCACCTCGGCCGCGACCTCCGCCGCCAGCTCCTCGCCCACGACGTCCGCCAGGTCCTCCTCGCCCTGCGGGGCGCGCCCCGAGCCGAAGAAGTCGAAGCCGCCCTGGGGCACCTTCCGCGCGGGCGCCGCCGGTACGACCATCGCGGCGGTCGGCACGGTGAAGTGGCCGGCCGCCGCCTCGGACTTCCCCTGGGAATCGGCCTCCTCCGCGCCGGGCGCCGCCGGTTCGGGCCGCGCGAGACGCTGGAGCGCGACATTGGCCCGCCGGTACATCTCCTGGGTCGGCCGACCCGGCACGGCCGGGGGCACGGGCGGCAGCGCCCGCGCCGGGGCCGCGGCCTCTATCGCCAGGCGGCGACGGCCTTCGAGCGCGCTGGCCCGCTCCGTCTCCGCGTTCGCGTACCGGCGCAGCAGCGCCGCGTGTTCGCCGCGCAGCCCCGCGAGCTCGGCACGCTTCGCCCGCAGCTTGCCCTCCAGGCGGGTGCGCAGCTCGCGCCCCTCGTCGAGGTCGCCCTCCAGCTCCGCCACGGCCTCCTCGTGCCGCCACCGCTCGCTCGCGGCGCCGCGCGTCAGCTCGGCGACCCGCTTGCCGGCGAGCCGGTCCCAGCGGCGCATCACCACGGCGCCGACGACCGCCGCGGCGGCGGCCGCGGCCGCGACGCCCCGCAGGACGAACGGATCGTCGGACAGCCAGGCGGCCCCCGCGCAGACGAGAGGCACACCGGCGATCACCGTCGGAGGCAGGAGGCGGTGCAGGGGCGGAGAATGGCGGTGGCGTCCACGTGGCATGGCCAGAAACTTACCGCGCGTAGGCAAATCGCGAAGCCCCGCCCGGCAATATTCGGACACACCTGTCACAGAAACCACCTAACCCCCGTACAGGGAAGGCCACTTACCGCGGCAGATAGCACTCACCCCTCTTCCGGACGACACGCACCGATCAAGATCATTTAGCGATGAGGTCCTTGGACTCCAGATACTCCTTCGCGACATCGGCTTCCTTCTGCCGCTCGGCGTCGACCTTCCGGTTGAGCTCGACGAGATCGTCGGTCGTGAGCGTCTTCGTCAGCTTCCCGAGGACATCGGCAATCTCCTTGTCACCCGCATCCTTGGCGTTCACAACCGGAACGATGTTGTCCGCGTTCTGCAGCTTCTTGTCGTCCTTCAGAAGGACAAGCCCAAAATTCTCCAGCGTCGCGTCGGTCGTGGTCGTCAGGACCAGTTGATCCGTGCCGTTCTTCACCGCCTGCTTCGACTGCGTCGTGCCGACGCCCTTCGGGTCGATTCCCGTGACATCGATCCCGTACGACTTCTTGAGTCCGGGCGCGCAGAACGGCCGGGTCTCGCATTCGTCGCCGGCCGCGATCTTCACCTTCTGGCCCGACTCGCCAAGATCCGAAAGGGTCTTCAACTTGTGCTTCGCGGCGAAGTTCTTGCTCACCGCGAACGCGTTCTGATCAACGGCCTCTCCCGCGTCCAGAACCTTCAGCCCCTGCGGCTCGGCCAGCTCGCGCAGTGCGGACACCGTGGCGTCCACATCGCTCGACGCGACCGGCTTCGCCTTCGACCCGTTCTTCTTCAGGTTGAGGAATTCGGCGAGCGTCGCCGCGTATTCGGGCACCACGTCGATGGCGCCCTTGGCGAGCTGCGGCTCGTAGATCTCGCGGTTCTCCACCGTCTTGACCGACGCGTCGTACCCGGCGTCGTCCAATATCTGCCGGTAGAGCTCACCGAGCACCTTGGCCTCGGTGAAACGCGCGGCACCGATGACGATCTTGCCCTTCCCGCCACCACCCGACCCGCCCGCATCGTCCTTGCCCTCGAGGCTGTCGCCACCGCACGCGGTGAGCCCCGCGGTCAGCGCACCCACGGTCACGGCCGCCAGGGCCATCCGACGCGTTCTGCTGTTCATCGCTCTCCTCGTCGCACTGCCGGTACCGAAAAAACAAACCCAAGCCCTTGAGACCGCCGGGTCACGCCCGCCTCCGCATGGGGTCGAAGACCCGCCCCAACGCGACGAACAGGCCCTCCGCGGCCAGCGCGAGCGCGGCCACGAGCACCGCCCCCGCGACCACCTGCGGGGTGTCCTGGAGGTTGAACCCCGCCGTGATGATCCGCCCGAGCCCGCCCTCCCCGGCCATCGCCGCCAGCGTCGCCGTCGCGATCACCTGCACCGTCGCGGACCGCAGCCCCGTCATCACCAGCGGGTACGCCAACGGCAGTTCGACCCGGGCGAAGACCTGCCCGCCGCTCATGCCCATGCCGCGCGCCGCCTCCACCACCGACCGGTCGACCTCCCGCATTCCCACGTACGCGTTGGTGAGCAGCGGCGGCACCGCGAACAGCACCAGCGCGATCAGCGTCGGCACGTCGCCGTGCCGGCCGAGCGGGGTGAGCGTCAGGAGCACGAGGACGGCCAGCGTCGGCACCGCGCGCCCCACGTTCGAGATGTTGATGGCGAGCGCGCCGCCCTTGCCCTTGTGCCCGAGCCACAGGGCCAGCGGCAGCGCGATCAGGCAGGAGACGACGAGCGCGACACCGCAGAAGTACAGGTGCTCCGCGAGGCGGTGCCACACCCCCTTCTCCCCTTGCCAGTTGGCGCCCGTGGCCAGCCAGTCGTAGGCCCCCGACATCGCGTTCATGCTGCCGCCTTCTCAGGCTTCTCCGACTCGACACGCGCCACGTCGGCGCGGCCTCGCAGCCCCCGCATTCGGGGTCCGCCCCGCGCGGGCGTCCCGATCCGCGTCCACGGCGTCAGCCACCGCTGCACGCCGAGCAGCAGCAGGTCCGCCAGGACCGCGAGCAGCACGCACAGCACGGACGCGGTGAGTACCTGTGCCTTGAAGTCGCTCTGCAGACCGCCGACGATCAGCGTGCCGAGCCCGCCGTAGTCCACGATCGAGCCGACCGTCGTCAGCGCCACCGTGGAGACCGTCGCGATGCGCACACCGGCGAGCATCGCCGGGAGCGCCAGCGGGAGTTCGACCTCCCACAGCAGTCGCAGCGGCCCGTACCCCATCCCGCGCGCGGCCTCCCGCGCCTCCTGCGGGACCGCCCGCAGCCCCGCCAAGATGTTCCGCACGAGGATCGTCAGGGAGTACAGCACGAGCCCCGTGACCACCAGCGAGACCGAGAGCCCGAACAGGGGCAGCAGCAGCGAGAACATCGCGAGCGAGGGGATCGAGTAGAGCACCGTGGTCACACCGAGCACGGGCCCCGCGAAGACCCGGGCACGCCGGGCGAGCAGCGCGAGCGGCAGCGAGATCAGCACGCCGATCAGCACCGACGCCACCGTGATCCCGAGGTGTTGGACGGTCGCGTCGACCAACTCCTGGCCGCGAGTGCGCACATAATCCCCGCACACCCAGTCATTGGCCACCAGGCAGTTCCGCTCGCTCACGCCGGCCACCTCCCCCGATTCCCCGAACGTATGTCAGCCGCACGCACAGCCGCACGCACCTTTCCCGACTGCCGACGACCCTAGCCCGGCCCACTGACAATGACCGAGGCCCGGGCGCCGGACGCAACACGGCCTTCACATGACTGCCGCGTCCGGGCATCCCCAACCGGGCCGCAGCCCGGCAGAATGGGGTCCCATGATCCGGTTCGAGCACGTCAGCAAGCGGTACGCGGACGGCACCACCGCCGTCGACGATCTGTCCTTCGAGGTGAACGAGGGCGAACTGGTCACGCTCGTCGGCCCGTCGGGCTGCGGCAAGACCACGACCATGAAGATGGTGAACCGGCTCATCGAACCCACCGCGGGCCGGATCCTCCTCGACGGCGACGACATATCCGGGGTCGACCCGGTCCAACTGCGCCGCCGCATCGGCTATGTGATCCAGCAGGTCGGCCTCTTCCCGCACAAGTCGGTCCTCGACAACACCGCGACCGTTCCGCACCTGTTGGGCGTCAAGCGCGCCGAGGCCCGGGAGCGGGCCGCCGAGCTGCTCGACCTTGTGGGCCTCGACCCGAAGGTGTTCGGCGGGCGCTACCCCGAGCAGCTCTCCGGCGGCCAGCGCCAACGCGTGGGCGTGGCCCGCGCCTTGGCCGCCGACCCGCCCGTCCTGCTGATGGACGAACCGTTCGGCGCGGTCGACCCCGTGGTGCGCGAGCACCTGCAGACCGAGTTCCTGCGCCTGCAACAGACGCTCGGCAAGACCGTCCTGTTCGTCACGCACGACATGGAGGAGGCCGTCCGCCTCGGCGACCGTATCGCCGTCTACGGAGAAGGGCGCATCGAGCAGTACGACACCCCGTCGGCGGTCCTCGGCACCCCCGCCACCGACTACGTGGCCGACTTCGTGGGCGCCGACCGCGGCCTCAAGCGCCTCTCGGTGACGCCCATCGAGGAGGGCGACCTGGAGCAGCCGCCCGTCGTCCACCTCGACGACCCGCTGCCCAAGGAGCTCGACGCCCGCTGGGCCGTCGTCCTGGACCACGACAACAACCTGCACGGCTGGATCTCCGCCGAGCACGCGCGCGTGGGCACCGGCTCCGTGCGTGAGCACGCCCGCCGCATGGAGGCCTGGCTGCCCGTCGGCGCCCCGCTCAAGCAGGCCTTCGCGACGATGCTCCAGCACGACGCGGGCTGGATCGCCGTCATCGACGAGCACAGCGCGGGCCGCTTCCTCGGCGTGCTCACCCCGGCTCGGCTGCACGAGGCCCTGCGCCGCTCCACGGCCGCGGACGCGCGCGACATCACGCGCGCGGAGGTCGACCTGGAGACCGTGGAGCAGCTCCTTCCCTAGCAGACGGTGGAGCGGCCGCACCCTGGCGAAGGCTCCCCGTTCACACTCCCGAGGGGTTCGCCCTTCACGAGTGAACCGGCGCCGCTCCGCTTCCGTCCTACAGGTCGTACGTCACGGATGCGGCATTCGCACCGTGTTCACATGCCTCGTGGGGCGGGCGGCAGGAGGAGGCGCAGGGATGCGGCGGATCGCGGGCGGCTGCCTCCTGGCCGGTGGCGCGGACATCGTGGCCGGTGTCCTGCCCCTGCTCGCACGCGACCGCGCGGGCGCCGTCACGGAGGCGCAGCCGGGCCCGCTCGGCCCGTACGCCGCGGCCCTCGCGCTCGGCAGCGGCGTCCTGCTCGTCCTGGTCGCGCGCATGCTGCGGCGCCACAAGCGGCGGGCCTGGTGGGCGGCGGTCGTGCTGCTGCCGCTCGGCGCCGCCGGCCAGCTCGCGTACCGCGAATCGCTCGTGGGAGTCCTCGGCGCGGCGCTCTCCCTGGTGCCGCTTTGGCCCCTGCTGCGCGACCGGAAGCGGTTCGACGCGCCGCCCGACCCGCGCGGCCGCTGGCGGGCCCTGGCCAACTTCGTGCTCCTGGGCGCCGGTTCGCTGCTCATCGGCCTCGCCGTCGTCAGCGCGCACCCGGGGCGGCTCGTCGGCGCCCCGAGCCTCGTGGACCGCCTGGAGCACGTCCTGTGCGGACTGCTCGGCGCAGAAGGCCCCCTCGTCTACGCGGGCAGCACGGCGCACGCCGTCGCCCTCTCGCTCGGCGCCCTCGGCCTCGTCACCGCGTTCACCACGCTCTACCTCGCGGTCCGCCCCGAGGGCCCGGCCGCCCGCGACAAGGGGATCGTGTTCTCGCCCAGCGGCAAGGCGGCGGTCCGCTACCGGGTCGTGTCGGGCGTGATGCTGGCCAAGGGCGACCCCATGGGCGACGTGGAGGCATGGCCGGGCGCCATGGAGCGCTTCATGGACGAGGCGCGGACCCACTCCTGGACGCCGGCCGTCGCCGACTGCTCCGAGACCGGGTGCGCGGTCTGGACCCGCGAGACCGGCCTCACGGCGCGGCCCCGCCACCAGAGCGGCGGCGCCTTCCCGGGCCGCCGAAGCCGCGAGATCCCGGCCGCCGCGAAGGGCCTAGGCTTGAGGCCATGAGCACGTCGCAGGTCCGCCGGGGCCACGTAGCCAACCTCCCCGTTTGGGACCGCTGCGCGGTCATGGGCGTCGTCAACGTGACGCCGGATTCGTTCTCGGACGGCGGCCGCTGGTTCGACACGACCGCCGCGATCAAGCACGGCCTCGACCTGGTCGCCCAGGGCGCCGACCTCGTGGACGTCGGCGGCGAGTCCACCCGTCCGGGCGCCACCCGCGTCGACGAGGACGAGGAGCTGCGGCGCGTCATCCCCGTCGTACGCGGGCTCGCCTCCGAAGGCGTGACCGTCTCGGTCGACACCATGCGGGCCTGCGTCGCCGAGCAGTCCCTCGCCGCGGGCGCCTCCCTGGTCAACGACGTGAGCGGCGGGCTCTCCGACCCCCAGATGGTCCCGGTCGTCGCCGCCGCGGGCGCGCCTTTCGTCGTGATGCACTGGCGCGGCCTCCTGGAGGGCACCAACGTGCCCGGCACCTACGAGGACGTCGTCGCCGAAGTCGTGGACGAGCTGCACGCGCGCGTGGCGGCCGCCATCGAGGGCGGCATCGCCCCCGACCGGATCGTCCTCGACCCCGGCCTCGGCTTCTCCAAGAACGCCGAGCACGACCTCTCCCTGCTCGCCCACCTCGACCGGCTGCACGCGCTCGGCCACCCGGTCCTCGTCGCGGCCTCCCGCAAGCGGTTCCTCGGCCACGTCCTGGCCGGCGAGCAGGGCGCCCCGCCGCCCGCCCGCGAGCGCGACGCCGCCACCGCCGCGGTCTCCGCGCTCGCCGCGCAGGCGGGCGCCTGGGCGGTGCGCGTGCACGAGGTACGGGCCACCGCCGACGCCGTCCGCGTCGCCCGCGCGGTCGAAGGAGCCCAGTGACCGGCGCCGACGCCGAGGCCGTGGAGACGGCCAACCGCTCGTACTACGAAGCCATGGAACGCGGCGACTTCGAGGAACTCACGTCGCTGTGGCTCGCCCCCGAGGACGTCGCGTACGCCGAGGACGCCGACCCGGACGAGGCCGAGGACACCTCCATCAGCTGCGTGCACCCCGGCTGGCCGGTGCTCACCGGCCGCGGCGAGGTGCTCCGCAGTTACGCGCTGATCATGGCGAACACCGAGTACATCCAGTTCTTCCTGACCGACGTGCACATCAGCGTCGTCGCCGACACGGCCCTCGTGACCTGCACGGAGAACATCCTCAGCGGCGGTCCCGCCCCCGAGGGCGGCGAGGAACTCGGACCGCTCGTCGGCCAGCGCGTCGTCGCCACCAACGTGTTCCGGCGCACGCGCGACAGCTGGAAGATCTGGTCCCACCACGCCTCTCCCGTGCTCGCCGAATCGGATGACGAGTCCGACGAGATGGGAGCCGCGGACGACGGCGACTCACCCGCCTGAGTGGGTAAGCACCCCCAAAGAACCCGAAATCCCGATGCGGGGTTGGCGTCTCGACCGCCTGGGTATGGGCGGCTACCAGCCCAGGGCGCACCCTGGGGTGGGCGTGCCGGGTGGGATCAGTCATAGCCCCCGCGGGCCGGTGCTGTCAGTGCCCGCAGGTAGATTCGATCGAGGCCGGGACATCGACCGCACATCGATGGCACCGGCCATCACCAACGACTGCAGGAGTGATTCGCGTGGATCGTGTCGCGCTGCGCGGCCTCAAGGCCCGTGGGCACCATGGCGTCTTCCCCAAGGAACGCGAGGAAGGCCAGACCTTCATCGTGGACCTGGTGCTCGGCCTGGACACGCGAGCGGCCGCGGCCGACGACGACCTGGCGAAGACCGTGCACTACGGCATCGTGGCGGAGGAGGTCGTGGCCGTCGTCGCGGGCGACCCCGTGGATCTCATCGAGACACTCGCCGAGCGCATCGCCCAGACATGCCTGAAGCACGAAGGAGTTCACGAGGTCGAGGTCTGCGTCCACAAGCCGGACGCACCGATCGCCGTGCCCTTCGACGACGTGACCGTCACCATCACCCGGAGCCGAGTATGAACAAAACTCCGTTCGACCCGACCGTCCAGCCGGTGCCGACCTCCGTGGTGGAACAGGTCGACGCGGCCGACACCACGCTCTCCAACCCCAAGCGGGCCGTGATCTCCCTCGGCGCGAACCTGGGCAACCGCCTGGAGACGCTCCAGGGCGCCGTCGATGCCCTGGAGGACACCCCCGGGGTCCGCGTCAAGGCCGTCTCGCCCGTCTACGAGACGGAGCCCTGGGGCGTCGCCCCGGACAGCCAGCCCTCGTACTTCAACGCCGTCGTCGTCCTGAAGACGACGCTGCCGCCCTCCTCGCTCCTGGAGCGCGCGCAGGCGGTCGAGGAGGCCTTCCACCGGGTCCGGGACGAGCGCTGGGGCGCCCGCACCCTCGACGTGGACATCGTCGCGTACGCCGACGTGGTCTCGGACGACCCGCAGCTCACGCTCCCGCACCCGCGGGCCCACGAGCGCGCCTTCGTGCTCGTCCCCTGGCACGACGTGGAGCCGGAGGCCCAGCTTCCCGGGCACGGCACGGTCGAGCAGCTGCTCGACGCCGTGACCCGCGAGGGCGTCGCGGCACGCGCCGACCTGGAACTCCGCCTCCCCGAGTAGTCGTTAGGGTCTACCGGGCACGGTAAACGGCCCCGGACACCAGGCGACGAGAGCACCAGGGCCATGACGACGAGGGGCGACCAACCGGGATGAAGCAACTGCGCATCAGGACGCTGGTCGGCCTCTTCGTCGTCGCCGGAGTGCTGTCCTGGGCGGGCGCCCGCCTGTGGGACTCGCTCGGCACGCTGCCGAAGGTCCCGCTGGCCGCGCCCATCGTGCTCGCCGTGATCGCCGTCGTGCTGCTCGCGACGGCCCTGTCCATCCGCTCCCGGCTGCGCGCCCAGCGGGAGCGCCGCCCCGAGGCCAAGGGCGTCGACCCCATGATGGCGGCGCGCGCCCTGGTCTTCGGCCAGGCCAGCGCCCTGGTGGCGGCCCTTGTGGCCGGCATGTACGGCGGCACCGGCGTCTTCCTCCTGGAGTCCCTGGACGTCCCGGCCCGCCGCGACCAGGCGATCTACGCCGCCTTCTCGGTCCTCGCCGGCATCGCCGTCGTCGCGGCAGCCATCTTCCTGGAACGCATCTGCAAACTCCCGGAGGACGAGGACCCGGAGAGCGCTGAACCGGCCTCCTGACCCTTCCGCCATGCGTTCACCAGTCCTCCCGTACCAGGTGGCCGTTCACGAGGAAACTGGGGTGAGGGCCGAGACGACAGCTGTAGAAGGTGAACGGCTTGTCGGCCGCCTTCCGCAGTCGAACCTCGTTCACCTGAACCCACGTGGCTTCCCGCAGGATCAGTGAGTGCTGCTCGGGTCGAAACGTACCGCGGCTTGCCCAATGGTCCACGATGGGCAGCTTGGACGCGGGCTTGTTCGGGTCAGGGGTGAACTTGGCTCCGACGATCTTCGCCAGTTCCGCGAGGAAGGGAATGTTGGCGCTCACAACCACGCGAGCGGGCCTGTCCTTGTAGCGGAAACCATCCCCTTCCACGTAGCCGTCCAGGAAGCCCGCGAAGACGTCTGCGCTGTACAGCACCACGCGTGGAAAGCACTGCCGCATGTGATGGGCATCGCCATCTGCAAACTGCCGCAGAAAATCAGCCGAGTACGACGAAACCACCCGCACCCGAAACCCCGGGGCTTCTCGCTGCATGTATCCGGAGGGCCGGGTCCCGGGCTCCAGCCGTGCACCGAGTCCGGTGGCCGCCGTGAGGCTGGACGCGTACCGGGAGGCGAAGCGCTTGTCGTTGACAACCAGTGAGACGTAATTCTTGCCGATGCGTGCACCCAGCCATCCGGCGTCCCCAGCAGCAACCCAGGTGAGGCCGTGAACGTCGCGTGCTCGGTGACGACGTCAACCGCCTCTTTCGCCTTGCAGACCGACAGGCTCCTGAGTGTGGTCTGTGCGCTCCGCTCGCCGTCGAGCGTCCACAATCCGGCCCCGGCTTCCAGGTCCCGGAAAAGGACATGTCCAGGTCCGAGAAGGTATCCGGCGCCTCTGACCATCGTCCTGGCCGTTGAGGGGCGCCTCAGGATTGTCGGCATGACGGCAGCGTCCGCACGGCGGAACGGGAGCTCCACCCCGCCTCACACAGCTAGGGCTTGTCGTTTGGATCAGGCCGGATCAGGGAGCGGGGCCTGGTGCGTGCGATCGCAAGGCGGAGGAGGGAGGCGACGCGGAGCGTCG
>NZ_JBITCS010000049.1:0-51866 GCF_044453445.1 Streptomyces sp. NPDC051684
CGACGCTCCGCGTCGCCTCCCTCCTCCGCCTTGCGATCGCACGCACCAGGCCCCGCTCCCTGATCCGGCCTGATCCAAACGACAAGCCCTAGCCCTCGTACACCCCGTACGCCGGCATTCCGGCCGTCTCGAAGACGTGCACGGACAGTCCGCCCGCCGTCGAGCGCTGGCTGAGGAGGTGCAGGCCCGCCGGGGTGCCGCCGTCCGGGAACAGGCGGCGGCCCCGGCCGACCACGACCGGGGCGATCGCGAGCCGCAGTTCGTCGACGAGGCCCGCCGCGAGCAGCGACTGGGCGAGCCGTGAGCTGCCGTGGATCTGCAGTTCACGGCCGGGCTGCTGTTTCAGGGCGTCGACCTCGGCGGCGATGTTGCCCGCCAGGATCGTCGTCGGGTTCCAGTCGGCCCCGGTCAGGCTCTGCGTGGCGACGTACTTCGGCAGACCGTTCATGGTCTTCCCGAAGGGGTGGTCGGTCATCGTCGGCCAGTCACGCGCGAAGTTCTCGTACGTCCGGCGCCCGAACAGCAGCCCGTCCGCCCGGCCGAGCCAGTCCTCGGAGATCTCCATGAACTCCTGGTCCACGTACGGCACGAACCAGCCGCCGCGCGTGAACCCGTCGCTCGTGTCCTCGTCGGGGGAGCCGGGCCCCTGCGACACCCCGTCCAGGGTCAGGAACTGCTGCACCACCAGCTTCATCGAGCACCGCTCCTTCGTAGGTCGGCAGATCGGTAGGTCGCCGCCTCAGCCTGCCGGACTGACGGGGTGCGCGCACCGCGATCCGTGTTTCAGTCCGTGGCCTCCGCGTGCACCGGCTTCGGGATCAGCAGCGACGTGAACAGAGCCGCCACGATGAGCACGAGGCCCGCCACGACGCCGGCGCTGTAGCCGCCGACCGAGGTGCCGCCGGAGGGCGCGACCGAGTCCATCGCCGCGTACAGGACCACGAAGCTGAGGCCCGCGCCGAGGTTGAAGCAGCCCGCGTTGAGGCCCGGCAGGAAGCCGGGGTTCTCGGGCGGGGAGAGCACGATGCCGAGGCCGTTGAGCATGATGTTGGCCATGCCCGCGTAGGTGATGCCCAGCAGGATCGACACGGCGAGGAGCAGCCCCGAGGAGTCCGTCTGGAGTGTCAGCAGGGCCAGGACCGTGGAGACCGCCGTGGCGATCAGGCCGGTGCGCAGGACGCGGCCGTAGCCGAACGTCGCCGCGAGGCGTCCCGAGATCGGGCCCATGGCGAGGCCCGCGAGCGCGTACGGGGTGAGCGTCCACCAGGTCGCGCCCTCGGCGCCGAGGCCGAGGCCGACGGAGGTGTCCTGCGCGAAGCCCGGCAGCAGACCGTTCATGATCGCGAAGACGCCGGTCATGGTGAGCATCGTCGACAGCAGCAGCGACCAGGTGGCGCGGCGCTTGAGCAGATGCGTGGTGACCAGCGGGTGCGCGGAGCGGTTCTCCATCCGCCAGAACGCCCAGAACGCGAGCCCGGCCACGACCAGGAGGCCGATCGCGAGCGGCCAGTTCGCGGCGGCCAGCTTGCCCGCCTCGTTGAACGCGATCAGCAGCGCGCCGACGGAGATCACCAGGAGCAGCACGCCAGGCCAGTCCATGGGCGGCCGCTCGCTCGCCCGCGACTCCGGGGCGAAGAGGCGCACGAGCACGGCCGAGAGCACCGCGAAGGCGGTCATGACCCAGAAGATCGACGCGTAGCCGTAGTGCTCGGCGAGCGAGCCGCCGGCGAAGGAGTCGACGCCCGCGATGCCGCCGTTGACGGCGGTGACGATACCCATCAGGGTGCCGTACCGCTTCGGCTCGGGGACCTCGACGCGCAGCATGATCAGCGCGAGCGGGATCGTCGGACCCGACGCGCCCTGGATGACCCGGCCCACGGCGAGCATCCCGACGGAGGTCGCGAGCGCGGAGATCACACACCCGACGGCCATCAGGACCATCATCCCGGTGAGCACCTTGCGGCGGCCGATCAGATCGCCGAGGCGCGGCAGGAAGAGCGAGAACAGCGCGGCGGCCGTGAAGAACGCGGTCTGCGTGACACCGATCGCGGACGCGGTGGTGTCCAGCTCGTCCGCCATCGTCGCGAGCGCCGGGCTGAGCATCGAGGCGTTGAGCTGGAAGGCGAAGCTGGCCGCGAGCAGCGCGACCATGAGGGCGCCGATCCGGACCGGGCGTCCCGCGTCGGGTCCGCCGGCCGAGGAGTGGGGGGAGGCGGCGACGTTCATGCTGCGGGCGCCCCGTTCCCTTCGGGCTCGCCGATCCGGACGAGCGCGTCGACCACGAGGTTCCAGAACCGCTCGTGGTCCAGGTCGACGGCGACCTGGGTGTGGCAGTCCTTGGGCGCGGGCGCGCGCAGGTCGGTCACGGTCATGCCGAGCGTGAGGGAGCCGCGCAGCTCGATGTCGACGGGCGCCTTGCGGACGGTCATGACGCCGGGGTCGATGACGTACGCGACGGCGCACGGGTCGTGCACGGGCGGGTGCTCGAAGCCCTGGTTCTCGCGGTAGGCCTCGCGGAAGAAGTCGAGCAGCTCGAGGACGAACTGCGCGGGCTTGGTGCCCACGGCGGCGATCTTCTTTTCCACCTCGGGGGTGGCGAGCGCCTGGTGGGTGAGGTCGAGCCCGACCATGGTGACCGGCCACGACTCGTTGAAGACGATGTGCGCGGCCTCGGGGTCGATCACGATGTTGAACTCGGCGACCGGGCTCCAGTTGCCCTCGTGGTAGCCGCCGCCCATCAGGACGACCTCGCGCACCCGCTCGACGATGCGCGGCTCCTTGCGGGCCGCCAGGGCGATGTTGGTCAGGCCCGCGGTCGGCACGATGGTGATCTCGCCCGGCTCGTGCGCCATGACCGTGTCGATGATCAGGTCCACCGCGTGCCGCTCGTCGAGCGCGAACGCGGCGTCCGGGAGATCGGGGCCGTCGAGCCCCGTGTCGCCGTGGATCTCCGGCGCAGTCTCGATCGTACGGATCAGCGGCCGCGGGCAGCCCGCCGCGAACGGCACCCCGGTGATCCCGGCGATGGCGGCCACGGAGAGGGCGTTGCGCGTCACCTTCTCCAGGGTCTGGTTGCCGACGACGGTGGTCACGGCGACCAGCTCGATGTCGGGATTGCCGTGCGCGAGCAGCATCGCGACCGCGTCGTCATGACCCGGGTCGCAATCGAGGATGATCTTCCTGGCCACCGGTTCGAGCCCCTTTGCTCTGGTTACAGAAACTGTCCATGGAAACATCCCCTGTCGCCACAGGAGATGTCAACGCGCGTAGATGTGAGATGTGCGCAGGACTTGGGGTGGGGCAGTGGTGCGGGGCTCAGGCCCGCGTCAACGCGGCCGTCCGCTCGGCCAGTTCACTGATGCGTACGCCGTCGAAGCCGAAGACCGCGCTGCGGACCCGGTCCTCCAGGGGCTCGGTCCACTGCGTGGGAATCGCGGCGGCGCCGCACAGCACCCCCGCGAACGAACCGGCCGTCGCGCCGTTGGAGTCCGTGTCGAGGCCGCCCCGGACCGTCAGGGCCACGGTCCGGGTGAAGTCCCCGTCGCCGTACAGCAGCCCGGCGGTGAGCACCGCGGCGTTCGGCACCGTGTGGATCCAGCCGAGCCCCGCCGTCTCCTTGGCGACCGTGGCCAGGGTCTCCTCCCAGGTCAGCCGCGAGTCGTGCAGGGAGGACGTGCGGCGTACGACGCGGGCCAGGCGGCTGCTCGCCGGGATGACGGCGAGCGCGGCGTCGAGGGCGGCGCGCGGGGTCGGCGCGGTGAAGGCGGCGGAGATCAGGGCGGCCGCCCACATCGCGCCGTAGACGCCGTTCCCGGTGTGCGAGAGGACCGCGTCGCGGCGGGCCAGGGAGGCGGCGCGGCGCGGGGCGCCCGGGCTGGTCCAGCCGAAGACGTCCGCACGGATCAGGGCGCCGATCCACTCCTGGTGGGGGTTGTCGTACGTCGCCGTGAGCGGCGGTTTCAGGCCGTTCGCGAGATTCCGGTACGTGGCCCGCTCCGCCGTGAACGTCTGGAGGTAGGGCAGGCGCAGCAGCCACACCTCGCCGACCTGCTCCGTCGTGAACGCGAAGCCGTGGGTCTCCAGGAGGTGCAGGCCGAGCACCGCGTAGTCCACGTCGTCGTCGCGGCAGCTGCCGTGGATGCGGCCGCGCACGCACTGGCGCCACTCGGGGCGCAGTGCCGACGCCACCTCGTCCGACGGCGGTTCGGGCAGATAGTCGGTCAGGGGCAGGGCCTCGGCCTGCCGCAGATAGCGGTCGATGCGCTCGCGCGTCCACACCTCGCCCTGCTCGACCGGCTTGCCGAGCATGTTGCCGGCGATCCGACCGAGCCAGCCGCCGAGCACACGGTCGGCGAGGGCGTGGTCAGTGAGATCGGTGAGCCGCGGGCTCGTTGGCGTCATGAGACCGGTGTACCCGCTTTTGAAGATCAACGGTCGTGCTGGTTTGCGGCTCTTTGTGCGAATATTCCGGCCGCCGTCGCCGGTCCGGGGACCGGACGGCCATGGGCAGCGGACCCCTCCTGCGGTTAAGGTCGCAGCGGCGCGACTGCCTTGCCTCGGCAAGGCGCAACAGCAAGGGGAGAGCAAGGTGGCGGACGCTGCACAGGCCGCGCGGCACGTGTTGATCGCGGCGGACAAGTTCAAGGGCTCGCTCACCGCGGTGCAGGTCGCACAGCGTGTGACGGCGGGTCTGCACCGGGCCGCGCCGGAGGTCACGGTGGAGTCCGTGCCGGTCGCGGACGGCGGCGACGGGACGGTGGCGGCGGCGGTCGCCGCCGGGTTCGAGCGCCGCGAGGTCCCGGTGACCGGCCCGCTCGGCGAGCCGGTCGTCGCCGCGTACGCGCTGCGCGAGGGCACGGCCGTCGTGGAGATGGCGGAGGCCTCCGGCCTCCAGCTGCTGCCCGAGGGCGAGTTCGCGCCGCTGACGGCGACGACGTACGGGTCCGGCGAGGTGATCACCGCCGCGCTCGACGCCGGCGCGCGCTCGATTGTGTTCGGCGTGGGCGGCAGCGCCACGACGGACGGCGGCGCCGGGATGCTGTCCGCGCTCGGCGCGCGGCTCCTTGACGCGGAGGGCGAGCCGGTCGGTCCGGGTGGCGGCGCCCTCGCGGATCTCGCCTCTGCCGATCTGTCCGGGCTCGACGCGCGCCTCGCCGACGTCGAACTGGTTCTGGCCAGCGACGTCGACAACCCGCTCACCGGCCCGAAGGGCGCGCCCGCGATCTACGGTCCGCAGAAGGGCGCCACCCCGGAGAACATCGCCGAGCTGGACACCGCGCTCACCCACTTCGCCAAGGTGCTCTCCGAGTCGATCGGGCCGAAGGCGCTCGAGTACGCGGAGTTGCCGGGCGCCGGCGCCGCGGGCGGCATCGGGTACGGGGCCCTGGTCGGGCTCGGCGCGAGTTTCCGGCCCGGCATCGAGGTCATGCTCGACGTCCTCGGCTTCGCGCCCGCCCTTGAGCGGGCCGACCTCGTGATCACCGGTGAGGGCTCGCTGGACGAGCAGACGCTGCACGGCAAGGCGCCCGCGGGTGTCGCCTCGGCGGCGCGGGCGGCGGGCGTCGAGGTCGTCGCCGTGTGCGGGCGTCTCGCGCTGGCGCCGGAGGTGCTGGGCCGGGCCGGGATCCGCCGCGCGTACGCGCTCACCGATGTCGAGCCCGACGTGGCGCGGTGCATCGCCGAGGCGGGGCCGATCCTGGAGGACGTGGCGGAGCGCATCGGGACGGACTTCCTGAGCTGAGCTGGGCCGAGCTGAGCGGAGCTGGGGCCGCCCGGTCGGGGGGCGGTTCGGGGTGACGTGGGTCATGCCGTTCCACTCAGCGGAACACGCGGGGCCCGGTCGGGCCGCCACCGGCTGGTAGCAAGGGACCCATGACGACGAGCGGCCAGATGGCCGGAGCCGGAGCCGGACGACTGACCGGGTCCGGGGGACACGACAGGATCTCCGCGCCGAGCAGGTCCCATCCGGGTACGTCCCATCTGGCCCAGGTCCGGCGGGAGTTGCTGACCGTACGGCCCCACGCCACCGCGCACTGGGGTGCGTTGCGGGCCGCGTTCGGCATCGCGCTCCCGGTGGGACTGCTGCTCGCGTGCGGGCGGCCGGAGTGGATCGGTTACGCGTGCTTCGGCTGTTTCGTGGCCGTGTACGGGCGGCACGCCACCTGGCGCGCCCGGCTCGAGACCCAGCTGGGCGTCGGCCTCGTGCTGACCGTGACCGCGGTGCTCGGCACCGCGGTCGGTGTCACCCGGCCCGACGGCCCGGTGACCGCGGCGCTGCTGCTGTGCGTCTCCGGCCTGGGCCTGCTGCTCGCGAAGCGGCACGGCTGGGCGCCCGCCCCGTCCGTCTTCCTGGTCTTCGCGGCCGGGGCGACCTCCTCGATGCCGGTCACCGCGGCCGACCTGCTGCCCGCCCTCTGCGTGACCGCCGGATCGGCGGCACTGGGCGTGGCCGTCGGCCAGTTGGGGCGCCTGCTGCCCGCGGACCCGCGGGAGCGCGGCGGGCGGACACCCACCACCTACCGGTCCCTGCTGCGCGGCCCCGGAGCGTTCCGCGAGCTCGCCGGTTACACCGCAGGCCCGTTCCTGGCAACCCTGCTGGCCTCCTGGGCGGGCTTCGGCCACCCGTCGTGGGCGGGGGTGGCGGCGACCATCCCGCTGGCGGGAGCGAGCGCCGCGGCCCGGACCGCCCGCGGCGCGCTGCGGTTCACGGGCACGCTCGCGGGGATCGTGGTGACGTACCTGGTGCTCGACGGGAACCCGTCCGCCTGGGTGCTGTGGGCGGTCTCCGTCGCCGCGATGCTCCTCGCGGAACTCTTCATCGCGCGGCACTACGGCATCGCCGTCATCGGCATCACCCCGACCGCGCTGCTGACCAGTTACCTCGCCGCTCCGCAGCCGCTGCGGCCGATGCTCACGGACCGGGTGGTGGAGACCGCCGTGGGCGTCCTCGTCTCCCTGTTCGTCCTGGGGGTGGCGGCGAGGGTGGGGCGCCGGGAGGGGGCGGTGGCGGGGCCGGGATCCGGCTCTGAGCCGACCGCCCCCGGAGTTCGCGGACGGGTGCTGGGGCCGGGCGGGATCCCCGTGCCCGGCGCGGTCGTCACGCTGCTCGCCCCCTCCGGTGCTCAACTCGGCCGAACCGACGTTCGTGACGACGGCAGCTACGTCCTGGAGGCGTCGGCCGGCGGTGACCACGTCCTGGTCGCCTCCGCCTGCGGTCACGAGCCCCGGGTCGCCTCGGTGCAGGTTCCTGCGGCCGGGGAACCGCTCACCTTCGCCCTCGTACTCACCAGCACCAGTACCAGCACCACCACGGGCGGCCTCTTCGGCACCGTACGGGCCGACGGGCTGCCCCGACCGGGCGCGCTGGTGGTCGCCACGGACGAGCGCGGCAAGGTCGTCGGCTCGGCCAGGTCCGCCGAGTGCGGCGGCTACCGGATCGCCTCGCTGCCGCCCGGCACCTGCACCGTGGCGACCAGCGCGGACGGCTGCCGCCCCGCCGCAGTCCGCGCCACGGTCACCGGCGGCGCCCCGACCCGCCAGGACACCGAGCTGCGGCCCGCGGCCACCGTGCGCGGCACCGTGCAGGCAGGCGGCGGCGTCCCGCTGGCCGACGCCCGGGTCTCCCTCCTGGACGGGTCCGGAAACGTCGTCGCCGCGCACACCACCGGCGGCGACGGAGCGTACGCCTTCACCGGCCTGGAAGCGGCGGGCTACACCCTCGTCGCCGCCGGCTACCCGCCCGCGACGGCCGGGTTCAGGACCGGCGGGACGGGCAGCGCCACCGTCGACCTCGTCCTCCAGCACGCCGACTGACCCGCGGCGGCGCGGTGCGCGGCGGCACCGCACGGCTCATACGGGATCATGACGTCCGGACGACACGGAGGCAGGCAAGTGGAGCGTACGGAAGCGCACCGGCCCGAGGCGGGCGGTGTCCTCGGCAAGGCGCAGGCGATCCTGGAAGCCTTCGCCCCCGACGACCAGCACCTGAGCCTCTCGGAGATCGCCCGCCGCTCCGGCCTCGCGAAGGCGACCGCGCACCGGCTGGCCCAGGAGCTGCTCGGCTGGGGCGTCCTGGAACGCCGGGGCGTGGAGTACGGCCTCGGGCTTCGCCTGTTCGAACTCGGTCAGCGCGTACCGCGCCAGCGCATCCTGCGCGACGTCGCCCGCCCCTACATGCAGGACCTGTACCAGGCGACCCACGAGACGATCCACCTGTCGATCCCAGACGGGCGCGAAGTGCTGTACCTGGAGAAGGTGTTCGGCCACGGGCAGGTCGCCTGGCCGTCCCGGGTGGCCGGGCGGATGCCGCTGCACGGGCCCGCCACCGGGAAGGTGTTCCTCGCCTTCGGGCCGCAGTCGCTGCTCGAAGAGGTCCTGGCGGAGCCCCTGGAGCGTCTCACGCCGTACACGGTGAGCACTCCGAGCGCCCTGCGCCGCGAGGTCTCCCGCGTCCGCGAACAGGGCTTCGTCGTGGAACGCGAACAGGCCCGCGTGGGCTACGTGAGCGTCGCCGTCCCGCTGCACGGCGCGACCGGCCCGGTGATGGCGGCCCTGTCGATCACGGCACCGGTGGGGCGCGCGAAGGAAGCGGAGCACGTCGCCCTGCTCCAGGCCGCGAGCCGCCGCTTCGGCCTCTCCATCGGCGCCGCGCAGCAGGGGAGGTGAGCGTCTCACCCCGGTGACAGGCGGTACGCGTCGAGGGCCAGCGTCATCTCCATCAGGTCCCGCGGCCGCGACAGCGAACGCGACGTCAACTGCTCCAGCCTGCGCAGCCGGTTGAAGACCGTGTTGCGGTGGCAGTACAGGCGGCCCGCGGCCCGCCCCGCCGAGCCCTCGCACGCCAGCCACGCGTCCAGCGTCTCCAACAGGACGGCGCGGTCGGCCGGTTCGAGCGACAGGAGCTCGCCGAAGACGCCCGCCACCAGGCGCTGCGCCAGGTCCGGCTGGCTCACCACGAGCGCCGTCGGCATCCGCTCGTCCAGGCGGACCACGCCCGTCGTGTCCGGAGGGCAGGTGCGCAGCGCGAGTTCGGCGAGGCGGCGGGCGTGGCCGAGTTCGGCGAGCCCCTTCACCACCGGGCTGACCCCGCCGGGGCCCGGGCAGCGGCCGTCGAGCAGCGCCGCCAGGTCGTCCAGCGTGCGGCCCGCCCCGAGCGCCGCGACGCCCACCTCGCAGTCCGCCCGCATCCGCCACACGAACCGGAACCGCTCGTCCTGGATCCGCCGGTGGAACGCCTCGCGCCCGCCCTGCCGCTCCACCCGGAGCACGACGACCACGTACGGGCCGTGCTCGGGCAGGTCGAGGCCCGCCGCCGCGCGCGCCGCGAGCCCCGGCGCCGGACGGCCGTCCAGGAGCGCGTCGAGCAGCGCCTGGGTCTGTTCGTCGGTGCGGCGGCGCAGCTCCAACTCCGTTGCCCGGTACGCCTCGGAGGCCGCCTCGGCCTGTGCGTCGACCGCCGCCCACACCATCGTCGCCGAACGCATCAGCGCCTTCAGGCGGGCCGGTTCGCCGCCCGCGCTCTCCATCAGGGCGTCCCACACCAGATAGCCCGCGTTGCGGTAGGCGTGGATCAGGAGGTCGAGCGGCAGGCCCTGCCCGGCGCGGCGTCGGCCCGCGTCCTCCGCGTACTCCAGGTCCCTGCGCGGCGAGTCGCGGGGCGCCGAGATCGTCTCGATGCCGATCCGCATCGCCTGCTCCGCCTCCCGCCACTGGGCGTCGTACGGCAGCACGCGCGCGTAGACGTCCGAGTACGCGAAGAGCTGCCGCAGATGCTCGTCGACGAGCTCCGGCACCCGGTCGAGCAGCGTGCCGCAGGCCTCCTTGAGCAACTGCCAGTCCTGGCCCGTACGGTGCTTGCGTGCGCCCATCGCCCCTCCCCAACGAGCCGTAAAGCGACGGCAAAGAGCTCACCCGCTTGTGCGGAGGATGCCACCCGCCCCGCGTCACCGGCAGGCCCCTGACACGCGGTCTTGTGCGCGGGCACAACGGGGACGGGCGGGCGCTGGGCCCGCGCAGCGATTCGCGGGCCGCCCGTGGACGGGCCGTCCGCGCGGTGCTGTCGTGAGCGCCACCGGTCCAGGGAGGGACGCACACAGTGACCGATGTGAGCAAGGCAAACGAACCAGGGCTCGTCGTCGACGGCGTGTCCGTCGGCTACGGGCCCGTCCGCGCGCTGCGCGGCGTGACCCTGGAGGTGCCGGCACGCTCCGTGGTCGCCGTGCTCGGCGGCAACGGCGCGGGCAAGACGACGCTGCTGCGCGCCGTCTCGCGCACCCTCGGCTTCCACGGTGGGGCGGTGACCTCCGGCACCGTGGACTTCGGCGGGCGCCGGATCGGCGGCCTGTCCGCCGACCGCGTGGTGGCCGCCGGGGTCTGCCAAGTACCGGAGGGGCGGCGGGTGTTCGCGCGGATGACCGTCGCGGACAATCTGCGCGCCGGGGCGCTCGGCTCGCACGGTTCGCGGGCCGACAAGGCGGCGGCGCTGCGGCGCGTGCACGAGCTGTTCCCCGTGCTCGCCGACCGGGCGCAGCAGCGGGCCGGGCTGCTGTCCGGCGGCGAGCAGCAGATGCTCGCGGTGGGCCGCGCCCTGATGGCCGCGCCGAAACTGCTGCTCCTGGACGAGCCGTCGCTGGGCCTCGCCCCGCTGATGGCGGCCCGGATCGCCGACACGATCCGCGAGATCAACGCGCAGGGCGTCTCGGTCCTCCTCGTGGAACAGAACGCGGCGCTCGCCCTGCGCCTCGCTTCGCACGCCTACGTCCTGGAGGTCGGCGAGATCACCCTGCACGGCCGCGCCGACGAGCTCGCGGGCTCCGACGAGGTGCGCCGTCGCTACCTGGGCGTGGTCGACGAGACGGCCGCGTCGGACGCCGCGGCCGCCACCGGCGGGGCCGCGCACACGCCGACGCTGAGCCGTTGGGGAGGCGCGCGATGACCGACGTACCGCCCCTGCACGTCAGGGACCTGACCGTACGGTTCGCGGGCCTCACCGCCCTCGACGCCATCGGCCTGACCGTGGAGCCGGGCACCGTGCACGCCGTCATCGGACCGAACGGCGCGGGCAAGTCCACGACCTTCAACGTCCTGTCCGGCGTCTACCGGGCCACCTCCGGAACGGTCCGCCTCGGCGAGCGCGAACTCACCGGACTGCCCCCGCACCGCATCGCCGAACTCGGCGTCGCCCGCACCTTCCAGAACCTCGCGCTGCCGCCGCACACCACGGTTGCCGACAGCCTGCTGCTCGGCCGGCACCGGCTGACCCGCGCGGGCTTCGTCACCGCGGGGCTGCGGCTGCCGTCGGCGGCCCGCGAGGAGCGCGCCCACCGCGAACGGGTCGCGGAGATCGCCGCGTTCGTCGGTATCGCCGACCAACTCTCCACCCCCACGGGCTCGTTGCCGTACGGCGCGCAGAAGCTCGCCGAACTCGCCCGCGCGCTGTGCATGGAGCCCAAGCTGCTCCTGCTCGACGAGCCGGTCGCCGGCATGACCGCCGACGAACGCCGCCGCACCGCGGCCGTCATCGCGGGCGTCCGCGACAGCCTCGGCATCTCGATCGTCCTGGTCGAGCACGACATGGGCGTCGTCATGCGGCTCGCCGACGAGGTGACGGTCCTCGACTTCGGCCGCCGCATCGCGGGCGGACCCCCGGAGCGGGTGCAGAACGACCCGGCGGTGGTCCAGGCGTACCTGGGCACGCCCGAAGAGCCGCAGGACGACGCCGGAGGACCACAGGCATGACCACGTTTCTCGAACTCCTCATCAACGGCGTCTCGATGGGCTCCGTCTACGCCCTCATCGCGCTCGGCTTCGTCGTCATCTTCCGGGCGACCGAGGTCGTCAACTTCGCCCACGCGTCGCTGCTGCTCGCGGGCGGCTACGTCATCGCGTCGCTCCACGACGACATCGGGTTCTGGCCCGCGGTCGGGGTCGGCATCGCGGCCGCGGCCGTCGTCGGCGCCGCCGTCGAATTCCTCGTGATGCGGCGCTACCGGGGGCGCGACCACAGCGTCCTCGCCATCGTCACCATCGGCGTCGACATTCTCCTGACCACCGAACTCACCCGCCGCCTCGGCACCGACGTGCTCGCCATGGGCGACCCGTGGGGCGACGCCGTGCTCACCGTCGGCGGGGTGTCGATCGCGCACACCCGGATCGCCGCGTTCGCCGCGGCGGCCCTGCTCATCACCGCGTTCCTGCTCACGTTCCGCTACACCTCGTGGGGCGTCGCGATGCGCGCCGCGGCCGAGAGCAGCGAGACCGCCGCGCTGATGGGCGTACGGCTCGGCCGGGTGTCGCTCGGCGCGTGGGCCGTGGCGGGCGGGCTCGCCGCCGTCGCCGCGCTGTTCCTCACCGTGTTCCCGACGCCGGGGCTCGAACGGGCCACGTCGCTGGCCGCGCTGAAGGCCTTCCCCGCCGCGATCCTCGGCGGACTCGACTCCACGACCGGCGCGCTCGTCGGCGGGCTCGTCGTCGGCGTCACCGAGTCCCTCGCCGCCGGCTACCAGAGCGAACTCGCCTTCATGGGCCGGGGCCTCGGCGACCTCGCGCCCTATCTCGTGATGACCGTGATCCTGCTGCTGCGGCCCTCGGGGCTCTTCGGGACGAAGGAGCTCGCCCGTGTCTGACGTACTCGCCTCGGATACCGCATCGGCCAAGACCCGTACCATGTACGGCAGTTCGGTGCGCGCGCTCCTGTCGCGCCGCCGTACGTACCTCATCGCGGCCTGCGCCCTTCTGCTGCTGGCCCTGCCGTTCTACCTGGACCGCTTCTGGTTGCAGGCGGGCCTGTTCGCCATGGCGGCGGCCATCGGCGCCATCGGGCTCAACCTGCTGACCGGCGCGACCGGGCAGCTCTCCATGGGCCACGCCTTCTTCCTCGCCGTAGGCGCCTACGGGTACTGCGTGTTCGCGGGTGAGCGCGGCCAGTCGCTGAACGGGCTCGGGCTGCCGTCCTGGCTGGCCGCCGTGCTCGCGGTGCTCGTGGCGGGTGTCGCGGGCGGCCTGTTCAGCCCCATCGCGGGCCGCCTCAAGGGCGCGTACCTCGGCATCGCGACCCTCGCGCTGATCTTCATCGGGCAGCACGTCCTGTTCAACGCCGAGGACCTGACCGGCGGCGCCAACGGGCGCGACGTACCCGCCATGAGCCTGTTCGGCCTCACCTTCGACGAGAGCGAACTCGCCGTCGCCGGTGTGCCGTTCGGCGCCTCCGAGAAGCTCTGGTACCTCGGACTGCTGCTCACGCTCGGCTGCGGACTCTTCGCCCGCGGCGTGCTGCGCGGCCGGCCGGGGCGCGCCCTCAACGCGATCCGAGACCACCGCATCGCGGCCGGGGTGCTGGGCGTCCCGGTCGCCCGCTACCGCGGCTTCGTCTTTGTGCTTTCGTCGATGTACGCGGGCCTCGCGGGCGTCCTGCTCGCGCTGGTCTTCCAGCGGACCGTGCCCGACTACTTCGGCATCACGCTCTCCCTCGAATACCTCGCCATGATCGTCATCGGCGGCCTCGGCTCGGTGGCGGGCGCCGTCGTCGGCGCCGCCTTCGTCTCGCTGCTTCCGCAACTGCTCACGCGCTACAGCGACGCCCTGCCCCTCGTCTCCGCGCCCGGCACCGGCGGCGTGGCACCCGGCGAGGCGTCCCGCTATCTGTACGGCGCCGCCGTCGTGGCGGTGGTCCTTTTCCTACCCGGCGGACTTGTGCGGCTGACCCGCCAGCGCGCCAGGAAACACCCTCAGGAGGACGCATGAACCCAAGGAACCGCCGCACCCGGACGCTCACGGTGACCGCCGTGGCCACCCTGCTCGCGCTGACCGCCGCCTGCAGCTCCAAGGCCAAGGACGACGACGGCGACAAGCAGAGCGCGGGCGGCGTCAAGACCGGCAAGGGCATCACCGGCAAGACCATCAACCTGGGCGTCCTCACCGACATGACCGGCGTCTACGCGACGCTCGGCAAGAGCGTCACCCAGGCGCAGCAGCTGTACGTGAAGCAGTTCAACGCCGCGGGCGGCGCGTGCGGCTACAAGGCCAAGCTCACCGTGCGCGACCACGGCTACGACCCGCAGAAGGCCGTCGCCGGGTACACGGAGCTGGCGCCCGATGTCCTCGGCTTCCCGCAGTTCCTCGGCTCGCCGTTCGTGGCCGCCGTCAAGCAGCGCATCGACGGCCAGGACAAGGCGGTCGTGCTGCCGCAGGCCTGGTCGGCGCATCTGCTCGGCAGTAAGTACGTGCGCGTCATCGGCTCGACGTACGACATCGAGACGGTCAACGCGATCGACTTCCTGATGAAGGAGAAGGGCCTCAAGAAGGGCGACAAGCTCGGCCACGTCTACTTCGAGGGCGACTACGGCGAGAACGCGCTCCAGGGCTCCAAGTACATGGCGGAGAAGGCCGGGTTGACCGTCGTCGAGCAGAAGATCAAGCCGACCGACAACGACATGACCGCCCAGGTTGCCGCCCTGAAGAAGGCCGGCGTCAAGGGCGTCGTGATCAGCGCCGGCCCGCGTCAGGCGGCCTCCCTCGTCGGCGTCGCGGCGGCGGCGAAGCTGAACGCGCCGATCATCGGCAACAACTCGGCGTACTCGCCGCAGCTGCTCGGCACCCAGGCGGCCCCGGCCCTGCTCAAGAACTACTGGGTCGCCTCGCCCTCGCTGCCCATCGGCGCGGACACCCCGGAGGCGAAGAAGCTGGTCGGCGACTACAAGAAGGCGTATCCGAAGGACTCCCTCGACAACGGCGTCGTCGCGGGCTGGACCGCCGCGGCCGTGTTCGGCGAGGCACTGAAGAAGGCGTGCGAGGACAAGGACCTCACGCGCGAGGGCGTCGACAAGGCGCTGCTCTCCCTGAGCGACTTCGACAACGGCTTCGGCGTCGCCCAGGACTTCTCCGTCCCCGAGGCCCCGTCCTCGCACGAATCGGTGATCCTGCAACCCGACAAGTCGGCGGTCGGCGGCATGAAGGTCGTGCGTCAGCCCTCCGAGTCCGAGGAGGCCAAGGGCTTCACTCCGAAGGTGAGTTGACGCCAGAACGTGTCGGCGGGCGCCCGCAGCGCCCGCCACGCGTCGACGAACAGCCGGGTCGCGTCGCGGCCCGGCCAGTCGTGCGGCAGCAGTGCGTCCGGCAGCCGCGGGTCGCGCTCGAACGTGGTCCGCCAGGCGTGCACGAGCCGCGTCCGCGCGACGAAGGCGGCCTCCGGCTCGCGCACCCGCCCGGCGCGGTCCTCGAACCGCGCCAGAAACTCCTCGTGGGCGCGCCGCACCTCACCCAACTCCCATGTTCTGCGCACGAGTTCGGCGTCGTCCTCGGTCCGGCACGTCAGCCACAGGGCGTGCGGCGCGAGCCCCTGTTCCCGCAGCAGCCCCTTCAGTGCGGGTACGCCGCCGGGGTCGGCCGCGCACCACAGGCCGGCCCCCAGCGAACCGAAGCCCTCGAACGCCAACTGCTGCTCCACCAACGCCCGTTCGCGCCACCCGTCGGCGGGCGGACGCAGCAGCAGCTGCTGCCACGCGCCGTTCCACGGCGTCGGGTCCACCGCCCGCTCCAGGCGGTGCGTCCACGCCGTGAGCAGCCCTACGAGCCGGGGTTCCAGCAGCAGCAACGTGTGGCGCCCCGCCCGCTGCGAGCGCAGCCAGCCCTCCTGTGCGAGCCGGCCGAGCGCGCGCCGCGCCGCCGCGTCGGCGATCCCGCACGCGCCAAGGGCTCCCACGACGGCCCCCGCGGCCACCCGCTGATCGCCCGGGTACCGCACGTACTCGCCGAGGACGGTGAGCGCGAGCGTCCGCGCGCTCGGTGAGCCGTCGTGGTGCCGCCGCGTCCTGGGACTCTCCAACGCCCGATGCCTCTCCGTGTGTTGACCTCTCGGCCGCGCCGATATAGGACGTAAGAAGTGCAAGCCTCGACCTTATGTCCTACGTCCCGCACGGCGAAAGGCCTACGAGTGCAGCAGGCACCTCAACTCCCCGCCCGGTTCGGAGCGTTCCTCGCCCCGTACCACGGGCTCGACGGCAGCCCCTCCCTCCGGATCCGCCAGGACCTCGACCTGGTCCGCGCCCTCGACGACCTCGGCTTCGACGAGGCGTGGATCGGCGAGCACCACTCCGCCGGCTACGAGACGATCGCCTCGCCCGAGGTGTTCATCGCCGCCGCGGCCGAACTCACCCACCGGATCCGCCTCGGCACGGGCGTCAACTCCCTCCCGTACCACCACCCGCTGATGCTCGCGGACCGCCTGCTCCAGCTCGACCACCAGACGCGCGGGCGCGTCATGCTCGGCGCGGGCCCCGGCCAGCTCGCCTCCGACGCCTTCATGATGGGCATCGACCCGATGAAGCAGCGCGACATGATGGCCGAGGCGCTCGACGCGATCGTCCGTCTGGTGCGCGGCGAGACGGTGACGGAGAAGACCGACTGGTACGAACTAGCCGACGCGCGCTGCCAGTTGGGCCCGTACCGCCCGGACGTGGGCCTGGAGTCGGCGGTCGCCTCGACGGTCTCGCCCTCGGGCTCGGTCCAGGCCGGGCGGCACGGCGTCGGCCTGCTCTCCCTGGCGGCCGGCGACCCGGCCGGCTTCGCGGCGCTGCGCGGCAACTGGGAGGCGTACGAGAAGTCCTGCGTGCGGCACGGACACATGGCGGACCGGTCCGCCTGGCGCCTCGTCGTCCCCATGCACCTGGCCGAGACGCGGGAACAGGCCCGCGCGGAGGCGGCGCACGGGGTGCGTCACCTCGTCCGGTACATCGAGGGCCTGTCGGGTGCGACGCTGCCGTGGGGCCGCGAACCCGGCGACGCGGTACGGCAGTTCACCACGGACGGCTTCCCCGTCTTCGGTGTCGCCACGATCGGCACACCGGACGACGCCGTCGCCCGCGTCGAGGCGCTCGCCGAGGAGTCCGGCGGCTTCGGCACCCTGCTCCTGCTCGACCTGCCCCTGGCCACACCACAGGCCAAGCGGCACTCGTACGAACTCTTCGCGGACCATGTGGTGCCGCACTGCACCGGGGTGAACGAGCGGCGCGCGGCGTCGATGGCGTGGGCGCACACCAACAGCGAACGGTTCGTGGGGGCGATGCGCGCGGCGGTGCAGGCCGCGGTGGACCGGGGTGCGTCCTGATGCGCGCCGCCGTGCTCCGCGACGGGAACTTCCACGTCGCCGACGACGTGCCCGAACCCGTACCGGGCCCCGGGCAGGTGCTCGCGGCGCCCCTCGCCACCGGCATCTGCGGCTCCGACCTGTCCGCGGCCCGGCACACCGAGGACTTCCTCAAGGCGTCCCGCGACTCGGGTACGGAGAGCTTCCTCTTCGACCCCGACGCCGACCTCGTCCTCGGCCACGAACTGTGCGCGCGGGTGCTCAGCCCGGGGGAGTGGGAGGGGCGGATCGTGGTCGGCCTGCCCTGGGCTGTCGACGCGGGCGGCACGGTGCGCACCGTCGGCTACGCCACCGACTTCCCCGGCGGATTCAGTGAGCGCGTCGTCCTCACGCAGGCCGCGCTGATCCCCGTACCGGACCATGTGCCGCCGCACGTGGCGGCGCTCACCGAACCCCTCGCGGTCGGCTACGGCAACGTCGCGCGGGCCGATCCCCGGCCCGGTTCGGGAGCCGTCGTGACCGGGGCGGGGCCCATCGGCCTCGGCGCGCTCGCGGCGCTCCTGGAGCGGGGCGTGGCACCGGTCGTGGTGTCCGAACCGTCCCCGCGCAGACGGGAGTTGGCACGCCGCTTCGGAGCGCACGTGGTGGTGGACCCCGCGGTCACCGACCCCTTCGACGCGTGGCGGGAGGCTTCGGAGCAGGGCCAGTCGCTCAAGGTGCTGGAGTGCTCGGGACGCGCCGGCATGCTCAACGAGATCCTGCACCGGGCACCCCGCGAGACCCACGTCCTGCTCATCGGCGCCTGCATGACGGAGGACGTCTTCCGGCCCGTGGTCGGCCTCTACAAGGACATCACCGTCACCATGTGCATGGCCTACCCGCCCGACGAGTTCGCGCGCACCCTGGACCGGATCGCGGACGGCACGGTGGACGCCACCGCGCTCATCACGGGCGAGGTGGGCCTGGCCGGTGTCCCCACCGCTCTCGCCACCCTGTCCGCCCCCGACGACCACGTGAAGGTCCTGGTCCGCCCCGGCCTCCCCGGCACGGGACTGCACGGCACGTGACGCGCCCGCCGCCGACCCGGCCGATATGCATGCCCTGACTCCGAAAAGGCGTGGACCGACCACCCTCCGTCACGGGACACTCCGATTCCCGGCCCCCACCACGGCCGGAAGCCCACACCTTCCAACACCCAAGGGACGGGATCGGATTGACCTCATTGCGCGAAGTGCCACCGAGTCGCGGCTCGGTACTGCTCGCACTCCGCTACTACGGACGGGAACTGGCGCGCGCACGCCGGTTCGCGGTCCCCGCGATGCTGCTGCCCGCGCTCGGCAACATCGGCATCTTCTACCTCGCGCCGCTCGTCGTCGCCAAGCTCGTCGGTCACCTCGCCACCGGCGGCGAGCGCGGCATCCACGCACTGCTGCCGTACGTCCTCGTCTTCGCCGGTGTGCTCCTCGCCGCCGAGGCGCTGTGGCGCATCGGGTTCCACTGCATCAACCGCCTTGAGGCGGGCGCCATCTCCCGCCTGTACGTCATCGGCATGGACGAGCTGTACGCGAAGGACGCCACGTTCTTCCACGACAACTTCGCCGGTGCGCTCACCAAGCGCGTCCTGAGCTTCGCCGCGCGTTTCGAGGAGTTCGCCGACGTACTGATCTTCAACGTGATGGCCAGCTTCGTGCCGATCGTGTTCGGCTCGGTGGTGCTGTGGCGCTACGAGCCGTGGCTCGTCGTCGTGCTCCTGGCGATGATCGCGATCACCGGTCTGTGCGTGCGGCCCCTGATCCGGCGCCGCCAGAAGCTGGTCAACGCGCGCGAGGCGGCGTTCACCCACATGTCGGGGCACGTCGCCGACAGCCTCATGAACATGGAGACGGTCCGCGCCTTCGCCGCCGAGGAGCGCGAGGCCGCCGAGCACAGGGAGCGGGTCGCGGACGCGCGCGGCCACATCCTGCGCGCCTGGGACTACGGCAATCTGCGCGTGGACACCCTCGTCGCGCCGCTCTCCGTGCTGACCAACGCGCTCGGGCTGCTGCTGGCCGTCGCCCTCGCGGGCAACGGCCGGGGCGTCGAGGCGATCGTCGTCGCGTTCACGTACTTCTCGAACGCGACCCGGATCATGTTCGAGTTCAACCAGATCTACCGCCGTCTGGAGCGCGCTATGACGGAGGCGGCCCAGTTCACGGAGCTGCTGCGGGACAAGCCGAAGGTGCTCGACCCGGCCGAGCCCGAGGAGCCGCAGGGGTCCGTGGCCGCCGCCGTCCGCTTCGAGCGGGTCGCGTACACGCACGCCGGCGCGGAGCCGCTGTTCACGGGGCTCGACCTGACGGTGCCCGGCGGTACTCGGCTGGGTCTGGTCGGCCGCTCGGGCGGCGGCAAGACGACCCTCACCCGCCTCCTCCTGCGGATGATGGACATCGACGCCGGCCGCATCCTGATCGACGGCCAGGACATCTCCCGGCTCCGCCAGGCCGACCTGCGGTCGCTGATCGCGTACGTCCCCCAGGAGCCGGCCATGTTCCACCGCACCCTGAGCGAGAACATCGAGTTCGCCCGGCCGGGGGCGAGCGCGGCGGAGGTTCGGCGGGCGGCGGAGGCGGCCCACGTGACGGAGTTCGCCGACGGGTTGCCTGACGGCTTCGACACGATGGTCGGGGAGCGCGGCATCAAGCTCTCCGGCGGCCAGCGGCAGCGGGTCGCGCTCGCCCGCGCGATCCTCCGGGACGCGCCGATCCTCCTCCTGGACGAGGCGACCAGCGCGCTCGACTCGGAGAGCGAAATCCTGGTGCAGGAGGCGCTGTGGCGCCTCATGGAAGGCCGCACGGCCCTGGTCGTCGCCCACCGCCTGAGCACGGTGGCGGGCATGGACCGCCTGGTGGTCCTGGACCACGGCCGCATCGTGGAGCAGGGCACCCACACGGACCTCCTGGCCGCCCACGGCACCTACGCCAAACTCTGGTCCCACCAGTCGGGCGGCTTCCTGGAGGAGGCGGCCTAACCCCCGGTGCCGCCCTTTCAAGCCCCTGCGGCGCTTGAGCAGCGGGGTGCGGGGCGGAGCCCCGAGTCCGCAACCGCGGCGCAGGTAAATCAAGCCCCTGCGGCGCTTGAGCAGCGGGGTCCGGGGCAGAGCCCCGCGGCCGCAACCGCGGTGCCGGGGACACAGAAAGGGCGATGGGCCCGAGCCAAGAAGGCTCGGGCCCATCGCCCACACGTTCCGCCGGGCTACGGCAGCTGCGCTGCCCGCGCCTCACGCCGGTTACCCCGGAAATTGTTCACACGCCGCGCCGTGGCGAAGAGCGGAATCACCGCACCGAGAACCACCTGCAACGTGCAGCCCATCGCGAGCAGCAGCTGCCCACCGGGCGCGTCGAACGCCCACGCCGCCAGCATGGCCATGCTCAGGACGATCCAGCCCAGCATCGCCACCGCGAGCCGCCCCCGCGGCTTCGGGTACTCGACCCGGCTGACCATGAGCCACGCCGTACCGATGATCGCGAGGAGCGTCGCCACGAAGGGCAGCTCGAGCAGCACGATCGAGACGACCGTCAGCGCGCCGAACGGCGACGGCATCCCCTGGAACGTGCCGTCCTTCACGGTCACGCACGAGAACCGCGCAAGCCTCAGCACCACCGCCAGCAACACCACGATGGCCCCCACCGCGGCGACTCTCTGGTGTGCGTCGTCGGCGACCATGCCGTAGACCAGCACGAAGTAAGCAGGAGCCAACCCGAAGCTGATCAGGTCGGACAGGTTGTCCAGCTCCGCGCCCATCGGCGAGGACCGCAGCTTGCGCGCCACCAGACCGTCGAACAGGTCGAAGATCGCGGCGGCCAGCATCAGGATCACGGCGGTCGCGGCGGAGTGCCGCGCCATGCCGGAGTCCGCGCTGCCCTGGATGTGCGGGATCAGGATCCCGGTCGTCGTGAAGTAGACGGCCATGAATCCGCACGTGGCGTTGCCCAGCGTGAGGGTGTCCGCTATCGACAGCCGAAGCGACAACGGCATTTCTTCCGCGTCGTCCGCCATGTCCGGGTCATCGGCCCACGCCGAAGTCTCAGGATGATCAGTCACGGTCAATTCGGGTCACCCCAGCCACCGTCTTCTGCCCGACCTCGACGTCGGCCTCGACGCCCTCGGGAAGGTAGATGTCGACTCGCGAACCGAAGCGGATCAGGCCGATCCGCTCGCCCTGCTCGACCTTCGTGCCCTGGGGGATGTAGGGCACGATGCGGCGGGCGACGGCACCGGCGATCTGGACCATCTCGATGTCACCGAGCTCGGTGTCGAAGTGCCACACCACCCGCTCGTTGTTCTCGCTCTCCTTGTTGAAGGCGGGAACGAAACCACCGGGGATGTGCTCGACCGACGTGACGGTGCCCGCGAGCGGAGCGCGGTTCACGTGCACGTTCAGCGGGCTCATGAAGATCGCGACGCGGGTGCGTCCGTCCTTCCACGGCATGATGCTCTGCACCACACCGTCGGCCGGGGAGATGACCCGGCCATCGGCGATCTCGCGCTCGGGGTCGCGGAAGAACCACAGCATGCCGGCCGCCAGAGCGGTGGTCGGGACGGCGAGTGCTGCTGCCTTCTTGGAGCGGCGCGAGCGCGCCAGGCTGAGGGCAGCCGTGGCGACGGTCGGGAGAAGCCACGGCGAGGCTCCGCGCGCAAGACGTCCCTTGAGGACGCCGTCGCGTGGTGCAGAGATTTGGCTGTGGGGCATGGATGACCTTCGTAGCGGATGAGGCCGCGCAGTTTACGGGGGACGGCGGCTTTTCCGGGGATGCTATCGGTTGCGAGCCACAACTGGGCAAGCCAGGAAGCCACATCGGACGGCAGGCATCCCCCGGAGCGCGCCTACGGGATGTGATCTTCTTCGCGAAGAAACACCCCGTAAACGGACATCTTGCCCAGGATCAGCCTTGGGATCGATACTCCTCGAGGAGCCGACGACCAATGATCATTTTCTGGATCTCGGCGGTACCTTCGCCGATCAGCAGCATCGGTGCCTCGCGGTAGAGGCGCTCGATCTCGTACTCCTTGGAGAAGCCGTAGCCGCCGTGGATCCGGAACGCGTCCTCCACGACTTCCTTGCAGTATTCGGAGGCCAGGTACTTGGCCATCCCTGCTTCGAGGTCGTTACGTTCCCCGGAGTCCTTTTTGCGTGCTGCATTGACCATCATCGCATGGGCGGCCTCGACCTTGGTGGCCATCTCGGCCAACTTGAACTGGATCGCCTGGTGCTGCGCGATGGGCTTACCGAATGTGTGCCGTTGCTGCGCGTAATCGACACCCAGCTCAAATGCACGCTGCGCGACGCCGCAGCCACGCGCGGCGACATTCACGCGGCCGACTTCCACCCCGTCCATCATTTGGTAAAAGCCCCGGCCGGTCTCCCCGCCCAGTACGCGATTGGCCGGAATGCGCAGGTCATCCATGATGAGTTCGGTCGTGTCGACGCCCTTGTAACCCATCTTGTCGATCTTTCCGGGGATGGTCAGGCCCGGACGGACCTCGCCGAAGCCGGGTTCCTTCTCGACGAGGAACGTCGTCATCGACTTGTGCGGCGCGGAGCCCTCCGGGTGACCTTCATCACTTCGCGTGAGAACCGCCACAAGCGTTGACGAACCACCGTTCGTCAGCCACATCTTCTGGCCGTTCAGAAGGTAACTGTCGCCGTCCTTAACCGCCTTTGACGTGATGGCCGACACGTCGGAGCCAAGTCCCGGTTCGGACATGGAGAATGCGCCGCGCACCTCGCCGAGCGCCATGCGGGGCAGGAAGTGGTCCTTCTGCTCCTGCGTCCCGTGCTGCTTGAGCATGTAGGCCACGATGAAGTGGGTGTTGATGATGCCGGAGACCGACATCCAGCCGCGCGCTATCTCCTCCACGCACAGCGCATAGGTGAGCAGCGACTCGCCCAGACCCCCGTACTCCTCGGGAATCATCAGCCCGAACAGGCCCAACTCCTTGAGCCCGTCGACGATCTGCTGCGGGTACTCGTCGCGGTGCTCGAGTTCGGTCGCTACCGGGATGATCTCTTTGTCGACGAAGTCCCTGACCGTGGAGAGGATTTCCCGCTGCACATCGGTCAGGCCGTGGGTCTGGGCGAGTCGGCTCATGGCTACTTCTCCTGCGACTTAAGTTCCGGGCGGCCGGGCTGTTCGCCGCCGCGCTCCTTGATGTACGTCTCGGTGGGCACCATCACCTTGCGGCGGAAGACGCAGACGAGCGTGCCGTCCTGCTTGTAGCCCTTGGTCTCCACGTGCACGATTCCGCGGTCCGACTTCGACCTGGACGGCGTCTTGTCCAGGACCGTCGTCTCGCCGTAGATGGTGTCGCCGTGGAAGGTCGGCGCCACGTGCTTGAGCGACTCGATCTCCAGATTGGCGATCGCCTTGCCGGAGACGTCCGGCACGGACATCCCGAGGAGGAGCGAGTAGATGTAGTTCCCGACGACGACGTTCTTTCCGAAGTCCGTCGTCTTCTCCGCATAGTTCGAGTCCATGTGGAGCGGGTGATGGTTCATCGTCAGAAGACAGAACATGTGGTCGTCGTACTCGGTGACCGTCTTTCCGGGCCAGTGCTTGTAGACGTCCCCGACGGTGAACTCTTCGTAAGTGCGGCCGAACTGCATGGTGTCGTCACGCCTCCGGGATCTCGAACTTGGACGTGCGCTGCATGCCGGCCGCGCGTCCCTTCCCGGAGATGACGAGCGCCATCTTCCGGCTGGCCTCGTCGATCATCTCGTCGCCGAGCATCGCGGAGCCCTTCTTGCCGCCGGCCTCGGACGTGCAGTAGTCGTACGCGTCCAGGATCAGCTCGGCGTGGTCGTAGTCCTCCTGGGACGGCGAGAAGACCTCGTTGGCGGCCTCGACCTGGCCGGGGTGCAGCACCCACTTGCCGTCGAAGCCGAGCGCCGCGGCGCGCCCCGCGACCTCGCGGAAGCCGGCGACGTTCTTGATCTGGAGGTAGGGGCCGTCGATCGCCTGGAGGTCGTTGGCGCGGGCCGCCATCAGGATCTTCATCAGGATGTAGTGGTACGCGTCGGCGCCGTAGCCGGGCGGCTGCTCGCCGACGACCAGGGACTTCATGTTGATGGAGGCCATGAAGTCGGCCGGGCCGAAGATGATGGTCTCGGTGCGCGGCGAGGCCTCGGCGATGGCGTTGACGTTGTTGAGGCCCTGCGCGTTCTCGATCTGCGCCTCGATGCCGATCTTGCCGACCTCGAAGCCCATCGTCTTCTCGATCTGGGTGAGCAGCAGGTCGAGCGCGACGACCTGCTCGGCAGTCTGCACCTTCGGCAGCATGATGCAGTCGAGGTTCTGGCCCGCGCCCTCGACGACGGTCACGACGTCGCGGTAGGTCCACTCGGTCGTCCAGTCGTTGACCCGCACGACGCGCGTCTTGCCCGTCCAGTCGCCCTCGTTGAGGAACTTCACGATGGTGTGCCGCGCCTCGGGCTTGGCGAGCGGTGCGCAGGCGTCCTCCAGGTCGAGGAAGACCTGGTCGGCGTCGAGGCCCTGGGCCTTCTCCAGGAAGCGCGGGTTCGAGCCGGGCACGGCAAGACACGAACGGCGCGGGCGAAGGCGGTTGACCTGGGTCATGCGGGGACCTCCAGTGGGTCGAGGTGGTTCGCTGTGCGGATCTCGTCGACGATACGGCCGATGATCTCCGTGATGCCGAAGTCCTTGGGGGTGAAGACGGCGGCCACACCCGCCCGCTTCAGGTCCTCGGCGTCGGCGTTGGGGATGATGCCGCCGACGATCACGGGGATGTCGGTGGCGCCCGCCTCGTGCAGGCGGGCGAGCACGTCGGGCACGAGCTCGGCGTGCGACCCGGACAGGATCGACAGGCCGACGCAGTGCACGTCCTCGGCGAGAGCCGCGGAGACGATCTGCTCGGGCGTGAGCCGGATGCCCTGGTAGACCACCTCGAACCCGGCGTCGCGGGCCCGTACGGCGATCTGCTCGGCGCCGTTGGAGTGCCCGTCCAGGCCCGGCTTGCCGACCAGGAGGCGGAGCTTGCCGCCCAGTTCCTCGCCGGTGCGGCGGACCTTCTCGCGGACCTCGGCGAGCGGGGTGCCCTCCTCGGCCGCGACCGCGACCGGCGCCGACGAGACGCCCGTGGGGGCGCGGAACTCGCCGAACACCTCGCGCAGGGCCGCCGCCCACTCGCCGGTCGTGACCCCGGAGCGGGCGCACTCGAGGGTGGCCTCCATGAGGTTCTCCGTGCCCGCCGCGGCCTCCTTCAGGCGCTCCAGGGCCTGCCGGGTGGTCGGGTAGTGGAACGGGTCGCCCATGCCCTGCCGGTCCGAGGACTCCTCACGCGTGGTGCGCCAGTCGCCGATGGCCGCCACGACCCGGGCCTCGACGTCGTGGTCCACCGTCATGATCGCGGTGTCCAGGTCGGCGGTGAGCGGGTTCGGCTCGGTCGACTCGTAGACGTTCACACCGACGATCTTCTCCTCGCCGGCCTCGATCCGCGCGCGGCGCTCCGCGTGCGAGGAGACGAGCTGCGACTTGAGGTAGCCGGACTCGACGGCGGCCAGCGCGCCGCCCATCTCCTGGATCCGGTCGATCTCGGCGAAGGACTCGGCGACCAGCTCGTCGACCTTCTTCTCGATGACGTGCGAGCCCGCGAAGATGTCCTCGTACTCCAACAGGTCGCTCTCGTGGGCGAGGACCTGCTGGATACGGAGCGACCACTGCTGGTCCCAGGGGCGGGGCAGGCCCAATGCCTCGTTCCAGGCGGGGAGCTGGACGGCGCGGGCGCGCGCGTCCTTGGAGAGCGTCACGGCCAGCATCTCCAGCACGATCCGCTGGACGTTGTTCTCCGGCTGGGCCTCGGTCAGGCCCAGCGAGTTGACCTGCACCCCGTACCGGAAGCGGCGCTGCTTCGCGTTCTCGATGCCGTACCGCTCGCGCGTGATCTGGTCCCAGATCCGCCCGAACGCCCGCATCTTGCACATCTCCTCGATGAAGCGGACGCCCGCGTTCACGAAGAAGGAGATGCGGGCCACGACGTCCCCGAACTTCTCCTCGGGGACCTGCCCTGAGTCGCGTACGGCATCGAGAACCGCGATGGCGGTGGACATCGCGTACGCGATCTCCTGGACCGGAGTGGCCCCCGCCTCCTGGAGGTGGTAGCTGCAGATGTTGATCGGGTTCCACTTCGGCATGTTCGCCACGGTGTACGCGATCATGTCGGTGGTCAGGCGGAGCGAGGGCCCCGGCGGGAACACGTGGGTGCCCCGCGACAGGTACTCCTTGACGATGTCGTTCTGCGTCGTGCCCTGGAGCGCGGCGAGGTCCGCGCCCTGCTCCTCCGCGACCACCTGGTAGAGCGCCAGGGTCCACATGGCGGTGGCGTTGATCGTCATCGAGGTGTTCATCTGCTCCAGGGGGATGTCCTGGAACAGCCGCCGCATGTCACCGAGGTGGGACACCGGGACGCCGACGCGGCCGACCTCACCCCGCGCGAGGATGTGGTCGGGGTCGTACCCGGTCTGGGTCGGCAGGTCGAAGGCGACCGACAGACCCGTCTGGCCCTTGGCGAGGTTGCGCCGGTACAGCTCGTTGGACGCCTCGGCCGTGGAGTGACCGGCGTACGTGCGCATCAGCCACGGCCGGTCCTTCTGGCGCTCAGTCATCTGCTGTGTCTCCTACGGGAGTTCAGACGGACGGTCAGACGTTCCGGAACCGGTTGATGGCGTCGATGTGCTGCGCCCGCTTCTCGTGGTCGCGCACGCCGAGGCCCTCCTCGGGGGCGAGCGCGAGGACGCCGACCTTGCCCTGGTGGAGGTTGCGGTGCACGTCGTAGGCGGCCTGCCCGGTCTCTTCGAGGGAGTACGTCCTCGACAGCGTCGGGTGGATCTTGCCCTTGGAGATCAGGCGGTTCGCCTCCCACGCCTCGCGGTAATTGGCGAAGTGCGAGCCGATGATGCGCTTCAGGGACATCCACAGGTAGCGGTTGTCGTACTCGTGCATGTAGCCCGAGGTCGAGGCGCACGTGGTGATGGTGCCGCCCTTGCGCGTGACGTAGACGCTGGCACCGAAGGTCTCACGGCCGGGGTGCTCGAAGACGATGTCGATGTCCTCGCCGCCGGTGAACTCGCGGATGCGCTTGCCGAAGCGCTTCCATTCCTTCGGGTCCTGGGTGCGCTCGTCCTTCCAGAACTTGTAGCCCTCGGCGTTGCGGTCGATGACCGCCTCGGCGCCCATGGCCCGGCAGATGTCGGCCTTCTCGGGGGAGGAGACGACGCAGATGGGGTTGGCGCCGCCGGCGAGCGCGAACTGCGTGGCGTAGGAGCCGAGGCCGCCGCTCGCGCCCCAGATCAGCACGTTGTCGCCCTGCTTCATGCCGGCGCCGTTGCGCGAGACGAGCTGGCGGTACGCGGTGGAGTTCACGAGGCCGGGAGCCGCGGCCTCCTCCCAGCTGAGGTGGTCCGGCTTCGGCATCAGCTGGTTGGACTTGACGAGCGCGATCTCGGCGAGCCCGCCGAAGTTCGTCTCGAAGCCCCAGATGCGCTGCTCGGGGTCGAGCATCGTGTCGTTGTGGCCGTCGCTCGACTCCAGCTCGACGGAGAGGCAGTGCGCGACGACCTCGTCGCCGGCGTGCCAGGCGTTGACGCCGGGGCCGGTGCGCAGCACGACGCCCGCGAGGTCGGAGCCGATGATGTGGTACGGCAGGTCGTGACGCTTCGTCAGGTCGCTCAACTTGCCGTAGCGCTCCAGGAATCCGAAGGTCGCCATCGGCTCGAAGATCGAGGTCCAGACGGAGTTGTAGTTCACGGAGGAGGCCATGACGGCGACGAGCGCCTCGCCGGGGCCGAGCTCGGGGACCGGCACGTCGTCCAGGTGGATGGACTTGCGCGGGTCCTTGTCGCGGGTGTCGAGCCCCGCGAACATCTCCGTCTCGTCCTTGTGCACGGTGATCGCGCGGTACGAGTCGGGGAGCGGCAGGGCGGCGAAGTCGGCAGACGTGGCGGTCTGCGACTGAATCGCGTCCAGGATGTCCTTCACGGTGGTGCCTCCGGCGTTTCGCGTTTGAGGGGAACGCTGAGTCGGGTGTGGCTGCTGAGGGTTTTGAGGGTGTGCCGTCGGTTCGGCGGGGGTGGTGCTGTGGCAGCGCTTGGTGTGGCGCGGAAGGTTGCCTGTGACGCAGGCGCCCGGGCGCACGAATCACGGTCGTTCATGACTCGCGGGGACAGCCGTTGCACTGAGGTTCTCTGTGCGCCGGCCGCCCGGACACCTTCAACGTATGGCACGCCGTGACAACGCACAAGGCACTGCGTGCCATGAATTTCGCTCAGCTGTAATTTTTCCGCTTCATGTGAGCGATGATCGATCAGTCGAGGTCAGGGGCGGGTTTCCGGGCCCGCAAAGGATCGATGATCGATCGCCGGGTGCGGCGGGGGGAGGTTTGACCAACGAAAAGGGCGCCTCACCTGGCACTGCGTGCCAGGTGAGGCGCCCTTCGAAAAAAGACTGCCGTGTCAGCGGTTGCGGAGCGCGTCCTCGATCGTGCGCATGACCTCCGGAAGTGGCGCGTCCGTGCGCGCCACCGTCACCAGGACCTCGCCGGAGCGCGAGACCTGCGCGGGGGCCGAGGGCTCCGCCGGCGTGCGGCCCGCGCCGATGCCGGTGCCGAAGGTGCGGCGCACGATCGCGAAGGCGTGGTCGAGCTGCGTCTCCACGTCGCCCTGGCCGTCCGCCCGCAGCCAGCGCCGCAGTACGTGGTTGTGGGCGGTGACGACGGCGGACGCGGCGACCTCGGCGAGCAACGGGTCGTCGTTGCCGTCGTGGTGCGCCTGCTCGTCGAAGTGGCCGAGCAGGTAGCGGGTGAACAGCCGCTCGTAGCGGGCCACCGAGGCGATCTCGGCCTCGCGCAGCGTCGGTACCTCGCGGGTCAACTGGTAGCGCGCCACGGACACCGCGGGCTGCGCGGCGTACATCTTCATGACTTCCTTGATGCCCCGGCACACCGTGTCCAGCGGGTGCTCCAGGGGTGGCGCCGCGTTCAGGACGGCCTCCGCGCGCACCAAGGTGTCGTCGTGGTCCGGGAAGATCGCCTCTTCCTTGGAGCGGAAGTGGCGGAAGAACGTGCGCCGGGCGACCCCGGCGGTCGCGGCGATCTCGTCGACCGTCGTCGCCTCGTACCCCTTCGTGGCGAAGAGTTCCATCGCCGCGGCCGCCAGCTCGCGGCGCATCTTGAGCCGCTGGGCGGCGGCCCGATTGCCCGCGGCGCTCTCCGGGGCGTCGGGCGTGGCGGAACCGCGAGAGGTCTGAGAGGTCTGGTCGGCCTTGGACATGACCCGAACGTACTGCATGTACGTGCCCGGTGGTGCCCCGGTCAGCGGGCCGCCCGACTCCCCGAGCAGCCCGCCCCAACCAGATTCCGCCTCCCCGAACGAATCAGCGCTTGGCATATTCGCGGAAACCACGGCCCGTCTTGCGGCCGAGGCAGCCCGCGGCCACCAGGTGCTCCAGGAGCGGAGCGGGGGCGAGGCCCGGGTCGCGGAACTCGCGGTGCAGGACGCGCTCGATGGCGAGGGAGACGTCCAGGCCGACCACGTCGAGCAGTTCGAACGGGCCCATCGGGTAGCCTCCGCCGAGCTTCATCGCGGCGTCGATGTCGTCGAGCGAGGCGTAGTGCTCCTGGACCATCTTGATCGCGTTGTTCAGGTACGGGAAGAGCAGCGCGTTCACGATGAACCCGGCCCGGTCCCCGCAGTCCACGGGGTGCTTGCGGACCTTGCGGGTCAGCTCGCGGACGGTGGCGTGCACCTCGTCGGACGTGAGCACCGTGCGCACGACCTCGACGAGCTTCATGGCCGGCGCCGGGTTGAAGAAGTGCATCCCGATGACGTCCTGCGGGCGCGAGGTGGCACGGGCGCAGGCGACGACGGGCAGCGAGGAGGTCGTGGTCGCGAGGATCGCGCCGGGCTTGCAGACCTTGTCGAACGTCGCGAACAGCTGCCGCTTCACGTCCAGGTCCTCGGCGACGGCCTCCAGGGCCAGGTCGACCTCGGCGAACGCGTCGTAGGAACCGGCGGGGGAGATGCGCGCGAGTGTCTCCTCGGCGTTCTCCGGGGTCATCCGGCCCTTGTCGACGGATCGCTTGAGCGACTTGCCGATCCGGGACTTGGCCGTCTCCGCCTTCTCCTCGCTGCGGGCCGCGAGCACCACGTCGTACCCGGCCTTCGCGAACACCTCGGCGATGCCGGAGGCCATCGTTCCCGAGCCCGCGACACCGACGGAGCGGACCGTGCGGGAGGGCCCGGTGAGCGCGTCGCTGAGCGGCGTCAGCGCGTCGCGCACCACGACGGCGCTGCCCGGCGCCTCGTACGTGTAGAAGCCGCGGCCCGCCTTGCGCCCGGTCAGACCCGCCTCGCTGAGCTGCTTGAGGATCGGGGCGGGGGCGTGCAGGCGGTCGTGCGACTCGGCGTACATGGCATCGAGGACGGTGCGGGCCGTGTCGACGCCGATCAGGTCGAGCAGGGCGAGGGGGCCCATCGGCAGCCCGCAGCCCAGCTTCATCGCGGCGTCGATGTCCTCGCGCGAGGCGTACTTGGCCTCGTACATGGCGGCGGCCTGGTTGAGGTAGCCGAACAGCAGTCCGTCGGCGACGAAGCCGGGCCGGTCGCCGACCGCGACCGGGTCCTTGCCCAGTTCGATGGCGAGATCGGTGACGGTGGCGACGGCGGCCGGCGCGGTGAGCACGCTGGAGACCACCTCGACGAGCTTCATCGCGGGAGCCGGGTTGAAGAAGTGCAGGCCGAGGACGCGCTCGGGCCGCTGCGAATCGGCCGCGAGCCGGGTCACCGAGAGCGCGTTGGTGCCGGTCGCGAGGACGGTGTCGGGGCGCACGATGCCGTCGAGTTCACGGAAGACCTGCTGCTTGATCTCGTACGACTCCGGGACGACCTCGATCACCAGGTCGGCCTCGGCCGCGGCCTGCAGGTCGGTGAACGTACGGAAGCGGGCGAGCAGGTCCGCGCGCTGCTGCTCGGTGAGGTGCTCGCGGCGCACCGCACGCGCCGTCGAGGCCTCCAGGGACGCCACGGCCTGCTCGGTGGCGGACTCGCTGATGTCGATGCCGACGACCTCGCGCCCGGCACGGGCCAGGACCTCGGCGATGCCGGTGCCCATGGTGCCGAGGCCGACGACGGCCACAGTTGAGATACGGGACAGGGGAGCGTCCATCTGGGAACTCCAGAAAATGAGGGGTGAGGACTGCTGCGACTGATCCGCCGCACGCGCGCGGTCAACGGGCGCAAGAAGTGCGGGAGTTGAATCGAACCGGCGGGCCCTGTCCCGGGGCCTGGCCGTACTGCGGTACGCACAGGTACCGAACCGACTGACACCCACGACGGCTGCGTCACCAGGCCGTCGCGAGCAGTGCTGCGGGAAGTATGCCCCGCTCACCTGAGCTTAACCAGCGAGTAACGAGCGCGCCAGCCCTGACTGTTGAAAGGTGGCTGTGATCTACGTCGCCGCAGGCCGTGCGCGTCTACCCTCGACGTCATGGACGAAGAGTCGCGAACGGTAACGGAACGCATCCGGAAGGAATCCGGTGGAACGCCCGCGTTCGAGCAGTTGGCCGCCTCCCACGACCGGGATGAACTGGCGGCGGTGCTCACCGCGCCGCAGCAGCCGCTGTGGGCGCGGGAGCTGGCGGCGTACCGGCTCGGCATGGCTGGCGACGGCCGCGCCTTCGAGTCCCTCGTCCTGCTGCTCAACCACCGTGACCCGGAGCGTTGCGCCGCGGCGGCCGAGGCCCTCGCCGCACTCGGCGACCCGCGCACGGCGCGGGCGGCGGCGGCCCTGGCGACGAACGAGCTGCGCGTCGCCTACGCGCTGCACCCGGTCCGCCTCCTCACGCAGCTTCGCGCCCCGGAATCGGCACCGGCCCTGATCGCCACGCTCCGTCGCCGCCTCGTCCCGCACGACCCGTACCGGAAGGTGGCGCTCGCCTGCGTCGAGGGCCTGGGCAGCCTCGCCGACCCCCGGGCCCGCGAGGTCCTGAAGGAGGCGGCCACCCACCAACGCCTCGCGATGGCGGCGGAGGCGGCCCTGGCGAGACTGCCGCGGAGCTGAGTCCGCCCGCCGTCACTCGGCCGCGACGGCCAACGCCTCGATCTCCATCAGAAACCCCGGCGCCATGAGTGCGGCGACCTGCACCGCGGAGGCGGCGGGCAGCCGCGCCGGGTCCAGGAACTCGTCGCGGGCCCGGCGCACGGCGGGCATGTGGGCCACGTCCGTCACGAAGTACGTCACCTTCACCACGTCCTCGAAGGACGCGCCCGCCGCGGCGAGACACCGGCGCAGGTTCTCGAACACCTGCCGCGCCTGTGCCAACGGGTCGCCCGTGCCGACCAGTTCGCCCTTCTCGTCGAGGGCGAGCTGGCCGGACACGGCGATGAGGCGGCCGCTGCCCATGACCACGTGGCTGTAGGCGGGGGCGGGGGCGATGCCGTCAGGGGCGGGGATGTGGGTGAGGTGTGTCATGGCGGCCATCCTCACAGCAGGGTGAGTTGGGTCGGTGTGTCGGGGGTTCGGGGGGCCTCGGGGGCGGGGACGCGGCGGTGTGCTGCCGCCCGGCTCGGGCCGATGCCGTACTCCTCCGCCAGTTCGTGGACCTGGCGGGTCACACGGCGCTGGTACCACTTCGGGGCGTAGGCGCCCTCCGCGTACAGGCGCTCGTAGCGGCGTACGAGGTGCGGGTGGTGCTGGGACAGCCAGCCCATGAACCACTCGCGGGCGCCGGGGCGCAGGTGCAGGACGAGCGGGGTCACGGAGGTGGCGCCCGCGGCGGCGATCGCGCGGACCGTCGCGCGCAGCTGGTCCGGGTGGTCGCCGAGGAAGGGGATCACCGGGGCCATCAGGACCCCGCAGCCGACGCCGGCGTCGGTCAGGGCGCGTACGACGTCGAGGCGGCGCTCCGGCGCGGGCGTGCCCGGCTCCACGGTGCGCCACAGCTCCTGGTCCACGAAGCCGACGGACACCGAGATGCCGACGTCCGTCACCTCCGCCGCCTGGCGCAGGAGCGGCAGGTCCCGCAGGATCAGCGTGCCCTTGGTGAGGATCGAGAACGGGTTCGCGTAGTCGCGCAGCGCCTGGATGATCCCGGGCATCAACTGGTAGCGCCCCTCGGCCCGTTGATAGCAGTCGACGTTAGTGCCCATCGCGATGTGCTCGCCGTGCCAGCGCCGCGAGGCGAGATGGCGGCGCAGCAGCTGCGGCGCGTTCACTTTCACCACGATCTGGCTGTCGAAGCCGAGCCCGGTGTCGAGATCCAGATAGCGGTGGGTGTTGCGGGCGAAGCAGTAGACGCACGCGTGAGTGCAGCCCCGGTACGGGTTGACGGTCCACTCGAACGGCATCCGCGACGCCCCCGGCACCCGGTTCACGATCGACCGGGCCCGGATCTCGTGGAACGTCACCCCGCGGAATTCCGGGGTGTCGAACGTACGGCTCACCACCGTGTCCGCGCCGAACAGCGCGGCGTCCCGGGCCCGCCCGTGGTCGACGGGCTCGTCCGTGAGGTTCTCCCAGCGCATGACGCCTCCTCGGTAGCACTGACCACAGAATAGAACACACGTTCCCTTGATGGTGCGAACCCTGCCCAACGAAGGCCCGGCCCCGATTTGGGCGGCCGGTACGGAGGGTGGTTGGCTTGACACCGCCCCAGGGCCGCCGGTCGCCCGGGCGGGCGGTCCCTGAAGAACCGATTGCTGGAGGAAGTGTCATGGCGCAGGTCGAGGCCACCACGGAACGTGTCGTCGCCGCGAAGCCGGACGACGTCTTCGACGCCCTCGCCGACTACAGCGGCACGCGCGCGAAGATGCTGCCCGAGCACTTCAGCGAGTACGAGGTCCGCGAGGGCGGCGACGGCGAGGGCACGCTCGTGCACTGGAAGCTCCAGGCCACCAGCAAGCGCGTGCGCGACTGCCTGCTCGACGTGACCGAGCCGACCGACGGCGAACTCGTCGAGAAGGACCGCAACTCCTCCATGGTCACGACGTGGCGCGTCACCCCGGCCGGCGAGGGTCAGTCCCGCGTCGCCGTCACGACCGTGTGGAACGGTGCGGGCGGCATCGGCGGCTTCTTCGAGAAGACCTTCGCCCCCAAGGGCCTCGCCCGGATCTACGACGCCGTGCTCGCGGGGCTCGCGGCCCAGGTCGAGAAGTGACCTGCGTGCGCGGGCAGTTGTGACGCTCGCGCACCGGTCCGCCGCTCACCGTTTCGAGTGGTCTTCGTTCCGCCGCCGTTGTACGCCGTAGGGCTCCCACCGGCGGATACGTCGCTCCGGCCCACCTGAACAGCGACTCGCCGCGCTTGCCCCCAGTTGTCGCGCAATGCGAGAAATGGGCCGCGCAAGGGCGACGAGGGGAGCTGCAGGTGGGCACGGTGACGCTGGTGACCGATCCGGTCGGGGAGCCGGTGGCCCCGCCCGACTTCCCGCCGGAGCCGCAACGGCCCGCTGAATCGGCCCAGTTGCCCGGCCACGGCCTCAGCCCGCGCCGCGTGCGCATGGTCTTCGTCGCCCTCATGCTGGCGCTGCTGCTCGCCGCCCTCGAGCAGATGATCGTCGCCACGGCGCTGCCCCGGATCGTCGGCGAACTGCACGGCCTGGACAAGATGTCCTGGGCGATCACCGCCTACCTGCTGACCTCCACCGTCGGCCTGCCGATCTACGGAAAGCTCGGCGACCTCTTCGGGCGCAAAGGCGTCTTCCAGTTCGCGATCGTCGTCTTCATCATCGGCTCCGCGCTCGCGGGCCGGGCCCAGACGATGGACCAGCTCATCGCCTTCCGCGCCCTCCAGGGCGTCGGCGCGGGCGGGCTCATGATCGGCGTACAGGCGATCATCGGCGACATCGTGCCGCCGCGCGAACGCGGCCGCTACATGGGCCTGATCGGCGCCGCGTTCGGCCTCGCCTCCGTCGCGGGCCCGCTGCTCGGCGGCTACTTCACCGACCACCTCTCCTGGCGCTGGTGCTTCTACATCAACGTCCCGTTCGGCCTGCTCACCCTCGCGGTGACGGCCGTCGTCCTCAAGCTCCCGAAGCCCACGAAGAAGCCCCGACTCGACGTACTGGGCGCCCTGTTGCTGGCCGGCGCCTCCACCTGCCTGGTCCTGCTGACCAGTTGGGGCGGCACCGAGTACGAGTGGGGCGACCGCGTCATCGTCGGGCTCGGGGCGGGCGCCCTCGCCTCGACGCTCCTCTTCCTCCTCGCCGAGAAGTTCGCCGCCGAACCCCTCATCCCGCTGCGGCTGTTCCGCGACTCGGTGTTCAACGTCAGCGGGCTCGTCGGCATGGTCGTGGGCGTCGCGCTGTTCGGCGCGGCGAGCTATCTGCCGACGTTCCTGCAGATGGTCGACGGGGCGTCGGCGACCGAGTCGGGCCTGCTGATGCTCCCGATGATGGGCGGAGTGGTGGTGGCCTCCATCGTCTCCGGCCAACTCATCAGCCACACGGGCAAGTACAAGGCGTACCCGATCCTGGGCGGCGCCCTGTCGACGGCGGGCATGTACCTCCTCTCCCGCCTCGAAGTCGACACACCCCGCCTCGAATACAGCGTCTACATGGCCGTGTTGGGCGCGGGCATCGGCCTGATCATGCCGGTCCTCGTGCTCGCCGTGCAGAACTCCGTACGGGCATCGGACCTCGGCACCGCCACCAGCGCCAACAACTACTTCCGGCAGATCGGTGGCAGCGTCGGCGCCGCGATCTTCGGCACGCTCTTCGCGGACCGGCTCACCGACGCGCTCGCCGACCGGGTGCCCGACACCGGGCGTGGCCTGCCCGACGCCGAGTCCATCACCCCGCAGCTCGTGCACGCGATGCCCGCCGCGCTGCGCACCCCGTACATCGAGGCGTACGCCGACGCGATGCCCCGGATCTTCCTCTACTTGGTGCCGGTCCTCGTCCTGGGCCTGCTCCTCGCCTTCTTCCTCAAGGAGACCCCTCTCTTGTCCAGTTCCGCCGGTTCCGTCGGCTCCGAGACCCACGCCATCCCCACGCAGGAGCGCTCCACCGCATACGCCGCCGGGGTCCCGGTCTGCGGCACCGTACGGCACTCCGACGGCACGCCGGTGCCGCGTGCCGCGCTCACCCTCATCGACGTGGGCGGTTCCCAGATCGGCCGCGGCGCGAGCGGCGACGACGGCCGGTACGCGCTCGCGACGCCGGGCACCGGCTCGTACGTCCTGATCGCCGCGGCGGGTGGCCACCAGCCGCAGGCCGTGACGGTCACGGTGGGCGAGCGTCCGGTCGACCTGGACGTGGTCCTCGGCGGCGCGGGCCGCCTTGCGGGTGCGGTGCTGACGGCGGACGGGACCCCCGTACGCGAAGCGATCGTCACCCTCACGAACGTGCACGGCGAGGTGGTCGCGACGACCCGCAGCGGGCGCGAAGGCACCTACGTCATCACGGAGTTGGTGGCCGGCGAGTACACCCTGGCCGCCAGCGCCCCGGCGTTCCGCCCGGCCGCGATGCCGGTGACCGTGATGGCCTCCCGTGAGACCCGTCAGGACGTGGAGCTGGCGGGCGGGGCGATGCTGCGAGGGACGGTACGGGCGGGTGGCGGGCGTCCGGTGGAGGACGCGCGCGTCACACTCCTCGACGTGGCGGGCAACGTGGTGGACACGCTGACCACGGGCCCGGACGGCACGTTCCGCTTCCTGGACCTGGCCTCCGGCGAATACACGGTGATCGCCGCGGGCTACCCCCCGGTCGCCACGGTCCTCCAGGTGGCCGGCGGCGGCCGCACCGACCGCGACCTCCAACTGGGCCACGAGGACTGACCATCACCTTGCCGCGGCCCACGGCGGTGCGGCATCGAGCGGCGCCGGTAAATCAAGCCCCTGCGGCGATTGAGGAGCGGGGTCCGGGGCAGAGCCCCGGGGGCGGAGGACGGTCGACCGCAACCGGGAAGCCAACCCCCGCACCGCAATTACCGCCAAGAAGCCCCCCGTCTACCGGCGGAGCCGTACCGTGGAAAGGCGGCGCACACCCCCGTCGCGCCAAAGAAGGGATCGCGGCGATGCACGGCACCGGTCAAGCCCCGCAGGGCCGCGTCCCGCTTGCCGTTGTGGTCATCGACCACGCGGGCCGCGTCTCGCACTGGAGCAGCGGCGCCCGCCGCCTCTTCGGCCCGCCCAAGGAGGACGCGGTGGGCCGCCCTGCCGCCGACCTCCTGCCGGTCTCCGGGGCCCTCCCCCAAGAGGGCCCCGCGCCCCACGACTTGGAGGAGTCGCTCGGCGGACAGCTGTCCTACCCGGCCGCGGGCCGTGCCCGCCTCGACACCAGCGCGGAGCCCCGCGACCGCATCGACGTCCTGTGGTGGGCGTACCCCCTGGTGGGCCCGGGCCCCGAGCGGCTGCTCGTCCTGGCCGCCGACGCCCACCGGCTGGGCGGTGACGAGGGGCCGGAGGTCGAGCGGATAGCCCCGGCCTTCGCGCTGCACACGGACTTCCCGGCGGCCGACGAGCTCGCCCGCAAGCTGCCCGAGATCCTGCCGAGCATGAGCGTCTCCGAGAGCGCCCGGATCGTGTCCCAGGTGCTCGAACTCGGCTACCCGGTCCTGGAGTTCAGCCAGCACGACCGGGTCCCCGTCACCGCGGACTGGGGCGTCTCGCGGCGCACGGAGCGCAAGGCGCGCCGCGCGGAGGCCGCCCGCGCCACCGCCTCCGGCGTGCCCTCCCCGCGCTCGCCGCTCGACGACGCCGACACCACCGAGGACCTCGAGTACGCGGCCGTGCGGGACCGCCTCGAATTCCTCAACGAGGTGAGCGGCCGCATCGGTTCGTCCCTCGACCTCTCCCGCACCATCGTCGAGGTCAGCCGCGCGGTCGTACCGCGCTTCACGGACGTCGCGGGCACGTATCTGCGCGAGCAGGTCGTCGCGGGCGAGGGCTTCCCCGAGGGCCCGCCCGACGCCACCACGATGTGGCACCGCGTCGCCCTGGAGCACACCGACGAACCGGGCCGCTGGGACGATGTCGTACCGGTCGGCGAGTCCATGCCGTTCCCGGTGCACACCCCGTTCTTCCAGTGCATGACCAGCGGCGACCCGGTCCTCGTGCCGTACATCTCGGAGGAGATGGGCAACGCGATCGCGTCGCAGTTCGAGAAGCGGGACATCCGCCCGCTCATCAACCACCGCTCGATGCTGGTCGTCCCGCTCAAGGCCCGCAACGTGGTGCTGGGCTTCATGATCCTGCTGCGCCACCAGGAGCGGCCCGTGTTCAACGACATGGACCGCGCCACCGGCGCCGAACTCGCCGCGCGGGCCGGCCTCGTACTCGACAACGCGCGCATGTACACGTACCAGGAGGCCGTCGCCGAGACGCTCCAGGACAGCATGCTGCCGCAGATCGAGCCGCACATGCCGGGCTGCGACATCGCCACCCGGTACCTCCCGGGCACGCTGCTCGGCAGGGTGGGCGGCGACTGGTTCGACTCCATCAAGCTGCCGGGCGCGCGCACCGCGCTGGTCGTCGGCGACGTGATGGGGCACGGGCTCAACTCGGCGGCCATGATGGGCCAGTTGCGCACGGCCGTGCAGACCATGGCGGCGCTCGACCTGCCGCCCGCCCAACTCCTGCGCAACCTCGACGACCTGGCGCAGCGGCTCGGCGACAACTACCTCGCCACCTGCCTGTACGCGGTGTACGACCCCATCGCGGGGGAGCTGCACCTCGCCAACGCCGGGCACATCCCGCCGGCCCTCGTGCGCGCGGCCGACGGCGGCAGCGAACTGCTCGAACTGCCCACGGGCGCGCCGATCGGCGTCGGTGGCGTGCCCTTCGAGTCCGTACGGATCCCGGTCGCTCCCGGCGACCGGCTGGTGATGTGCACGGACGGCCTGGTCGAGGTGCGCGGCGAGGACATCGGTGTGGGGCTCGCGACGCTCTGCGAGTCCGCCGCCCACCCGGCCGCGTCCATGGACGACGCCTGCGACACCATCATCCGCTCGCTGGCCACCAGGGGCGGCCGCAAGGACGACGTGGCGCTGCTGCTGGCCCGGCTCAACGGGTTCGCGCGCGAGGACGTCGCCCACTGGACGTTCGAGCCGGAGGCCGCCGAGGTGCCGCGCGCGCGTGCCCTTGTCGGCGAACAGCTCGCGCAGTGGGGCCTGTTGGGGATCGCGGACGCCGCCGAACTGATCGTGAGCGAACTCGTCACCAATGCCGTGCGCCATGCGCGCGGCGGCCCCGTGCAGCTGCGCCTGGTGCGCTCCGGGACGCTGCTGTGCGAGGTCGAGGACACCGAGCACGCGCTGCCGAACCTGCTCAACGCGGGGCCCGGCGACGAGTTCGGGCGCGGGCTGCGCGTGGTGGCGCGGCTCTCGCGCGCGTGGGGCACGAGCCGCACCGCGACGGGAAAGACCGTGTGGTTCGAACTTTCCGCGTCGTCCCGGTGAAGGTGCGCCCGGCGTGCTTGTGGGGCGCGGCCCGGAGCGGTAGACCGATCTGACACTTCGGCTGCCGCACCTTGGGGAGGGTTCCATGAGCGTGAGCGAGCGCTACAGGGAAGCGTGGGAGAGTTTCTGGGAGGACGCGTCGGCGGAGCCGGGCGGGGTCTTCTGGGATGCCGAGCCCGCGCTGACGGCGGGACTCCATCTCGCCGTGTTCGAGCCAGAGTTGGCGTCTCCTGACCTGCCGATGGTGGACCTCGGCTGCGGCAACGGCACGCAGACCCGCTTCCTCGCCGACCGCTACCCGAGAGTCGTCGGCGCCGATCTGTCGGCCGCCGCCCTCGGCCGCGCCCGCGAGGCCGACCCGGCGGGACAGGCCGACTACCGGGAGCTGGACGCCACGGACAACGGCCAAATGGGTTTCCTGCACGCCGAGTTGGGTGACGTCAACGTCTACATGCGAGGGGTGCTGCACCAGAGCGAGCCCGCCGACCGGCAGCTGTTGCTCGACGCCATCGCGGCGCTCGTCGGCGAGCGCGGCCGCGGCTTCGTGGTCGAGCTGTCGGAGCGGGCGCGGCCGATCCTGGAGGAGCTCGCGGCGGGGCCGTCCGGGCCGCCGCCCAAACTGGGCGAGGTGTTCTCGCACGGCATCGCGCCCGGCGAGGTCTCCGACGAGGCGGTGCCCGGGTACGTGGCGTCGGCGGGCCTCTCGGTGCTCGCGGCGGGCGAGCTGCCGCTCATGACGACGGACTTCTCGCCCGACGGCGCGCGCATCGAGCTGCCGTCGACATGGCTGGTGGTGGGGCGGGCGGACTGACTCCGTGCGCCGCCGCGCAACGCGCTGACGAGCGAGAACTCCTCTTTCCGGGTGGGAAATTGGTATAGACCACTGAGAGTTATCCACAGGTCTGGTGCGGCCTGGCCGGATCCGCGTACGGTTCTGGCCATGAAGATCCTCATCAGCGCCGACATGGAGGGGGCCACGGGCGTCACCTGGCCCGCGGACGTCCTGCCCGGCACACCGCAGTGGGAGCGCTGCCGTTCCATGTTCACGTCGGACGTGAACGCGGCGGCGCTCGGCTTCTTCGACGGCGGCGCCGACGAGGTGCTGATCAACGAGGCGCACTGGACGATGCGCAACCTGCTGCTCGAACAGCTCGACGAGCGGGTGCAGATGCTCACCGGACGGCACAAGTCGCTGTCCATGGTGGAGGGCGTCCAGCACGGCGACGTCGACGGCATCGCGTTCATCGGCTACCACGCGGGCGCCGGCATGGAGGGTGTGCTCGCGCACACCTACCTGGCGAACCAGATCACGGGCGTCTGGGTCAACGACGTACGGGCGAGCGAGGGCCTGCTGAACGCGCATGTGGTGGCCGAGTACGGCGTGCCCGTCGTCCTCGTCACCGGCGACGACCACGCGTGCGACGACGCGCTCGGGTACGCGCCCGAGGCCCGCAAGGTCGCCGTCAAGGACCACGTCTCCCGGTACGCGGCCGTGTGCCGCACCCCCGCGCGCACCGCCGCAGACATCAGGGCCGCCGCCAAGGACGCCACGTCCGTCGCGGTGCGCCACGAACCCGTTCAGGGCGGGCCGTTCACGATCCAGGTGGAGTTCGACGCCGAGCACCTCGCGATGGCCTCGACCGTCGTGCCGGGCGTGCGCCGGGTCGGCGAACGGAAGATCGCGTACACCCACGAGACCATGTACGAGGGCATCCGCACCTTCAAGGCGGTCACCACGATCGCCTCGGCCGCGGTGGAGGAACAGTATGGCTGAGCAGGCCCACAGCGCGGCATCCCTCGGGACCGTCGACCAGCAGGCGCTCGACGAGGTCGTGACCTTCACGTCCGAGCTGATCCGTATCGACACCACGAACCGCGGCGGCGGCGACTGCCAGGAGCGGCCCGCCGCCGAGTACGCGGCGGAGAAGCTGTCCGAGGCCGGTCTCAAGCCGACGATCCTGGAGCGCACCCCGGGCCGCGGCAATGTCGTCGCCCGCATCGAGGGCACCGACCCCACGGCCGAGGCCCTGCTCGTCCACGGCCACCTCGACGTCGTGCCCGCCGAGGCCGCCGACTGGAGCGTCGACCCGTTCTCCGGCGAGATCCGCGACGGCGTCGTGTGGGGCCGCGGCGCGGTCGACATGAAGAATATGGACGCGATGATCCTGGCGACCGTGCGCCAGTGGGCGCGCGTCGGGTTCCGGCCCCGCCGGGACATCGTCATCGCCTTCACGGCCGACGAGGAGGCCAGCGCCGAGGACGGTTCGGGCTTCCTCGCCGACCAGCACCCCGGCCTCTTCGAGGGCTGCACCGAAGGCATCAGCGAGTCCGGCGCCTTCACCTTCCACGACGGGGGCGGCAGGCAGCTGTACCCGATCGCGGCGGGGGAGCGGGGCACCGGCTGGCTGAAGCTCACCGCGCGCGGCAAGGCGGGCCACGGCTCCAAGGTCAACAAGGCCAACGCGGTGGGCCGGCTCGCCGCCGCGGTCGCCCGGATCGACGCGCACGAGTGGCCGGTGCGGCTCACGCCGACGGTGCGCGCCGCGCTCACCGAGATGGCCGCGCTGTACGGCATCAGGGCCGACGTCGACGCGCCGGACTTTGACGTCGACGCGCTGCTCGCGGCGCTCGGCCCGGCCGCCGCCCTGGTCGAGCCCACCGTGCGCAACAGCGCCAACCCGACGATGCTGTCCGCCGGTTACAAGATCAACGTGATTCCGGGGGAGGCCACGGCGCACGTCGACGGCCGCTACCTGCCGGGCGGCGAGGACGAGTTCAAGACGACCCTCGACAAGCTCACGGGCCCCGACGTCGACTGGGATTACCACCACCGCGAGGTCGCGCTGCAGGCGCCGGTCGACTCGCCGACGTACGCGCGGATGCGCGCGGCCGTGGAGGAGTTCGCCCCCGAGGGCCACGTCGTCCCGTACTGCATGTCCGGCGGCACCGACGCCAAGCAATTCTCCCGGCTCGGCATCACCGGCTACGGCTTCGCCCCGCTCAAGCTGCCCGAGGGCTTCGACTACCAGGCGCTGTTCCACGGCGTGGACGAGCGCGTTCCGGTGGAGGCGCTGCACTTCGGGGTACGTGTGCTCGACAGGTTCCTGCGCACGGCCTGAGTCGTCCGCACACGCAATCAGTTGAAACACCCGCAGGGACACGGACTAGGAAAAGATGGCGGACGCGAAGAACATGGGGGCCACCGGACAAATGCGGGGCGGGGACGAGATGCTGCACACGCGAGAGTACGGATCCTGGCCGTCGCCGATCGACGCCGAACTGGCGGCGGCGCACGACGGGCAGCCCGAATATGTCGGCTTCGTCGGCGCCGAGGCCTGGTGGACCGAACCCCGGCCCACCGAGGCGGGCCGCCGCGCCCTGGTGCGCCGCCTCGCCGACGGCACGGAGCGCTCGGTGCTGCCCGCGCCGTGGAACGTGCGCAGCCGCGTCATCGAGTACGGCGGCCGCCCCTGGGCCGGAGCCGAGCGCCCCGAGGGCCCGCTGGTCGTCTTCGTGAACTTCGCCGACCAGCGCCTGTACGCGTACGAGCCCGACGCTCCCGGCGCCGAGCCGCGTCCGCTCACGCCGGTGTCCGACGTCGGCGGCGGGCTGCGCTGGGTCGACCCGCAACTGCACATCGAGCGCGGCGAAGTGTGGTGCGCCCTGGAGGAGTTCACCGGCGAGGGCCCCGGCGACCTGCGGCGCCTGGTCGTGGCCGTGCCGCTCGACGGCTCGGCGGCCGAGGACCGGGCCGCGGTGCGCGAACTCTCCGACGACGCCCACCGGTTCGTCACCACCGCCCGGCTCTCGCCCGACGGGCGACGCGCCGCGTGGATCGCCTGGGACCACCCGCGGATGCCGTGGGACGGTACGGAACTGCTGCTCGCGGAGGTCACCGACGACGGCGCGTTCGGCCCGGCGCAGCCCGTCGCGGGCGGCGTGGAGGAGTCCGTATGCCAGGTCGAGTGGGCGCCCGACGGCGGACTGCTGTTCTCCAGCGACCGCAGCGGCTGGTGGAACCTGTACCGGCTCGATGTGCACGGCGGGTGGGAGGTCCCGGCCGGGGGAGCGCGGCCGTCCCGCGGCGCCGACGTCCGTGGGGCCGCCGCCCTGTCCGTCCCCACCACCCCGCAGGGTGCCCTCGCGCGGCCGACACTTGCCGCCGCCCGGCCGCTGTGCGCCCGCGACGAGGAATTCGGCGGGCCGATGTGGAAGCTCGGCCTGAGCTGGTTCAAGCCGCTGGAGGCCGGCCTGATCGCCGTCGTGCACGGCGTCGGCGCCACCGCGCTCGGCATCCTCGACCCGGAGACCGGCGAGGTCGTCGACACGGCCGGGCCCTGGACGGCCTGGTCGGCCACGCTCGCCGTGCACGGCAGCCGCGTCGTCGGCGTCGCCGCGAGCCCGCGCACCGCGCCCGAGGTCGTCGAACTCGACACCGGCACCGGACACACCCGCGTGATCGGCGCCGCGCACGACGACCCGGTCGACCCCGCGTACTACCCGGAACCCCAGATCCGCACGTTCGACGGCCCCGACGGGCGGGACATCCACGCCCACATCTACCCGCCGCACAGCCCCACCCACGTCGCCACCGACGGCGAGCTCCCGCCGTACGTCGTGTGGGCGCACGGCGGCCCCACCAGCCACGCGCCCCTCGTACTCGACCTGGAGATCGCCTACTTCACCTCGCGCGGCATCGGCGTCGCCGAGGTCAACTACGGCGGCTCGACCGGATACGGGCGGGAGTACAGAAACCGGCTGCGCGAGCAGTGGGGCGTCGTCGACGTCGAGGACTGCGCGGCCGTCGCGCTCGCCCTCGCCGAGGAGGGCACCGCCGACGGCGAGCGGCTCGCCATCCGCGGCGGCAGCGCCGGAGGCTGGACCTGCGCGGCATCCCTGACCAGCACGGACGTCTACGCCTGCGGCACGATCATCTACCCCATCCTCGATCTGACCGGCTGGGCCGAGGGGGAGACCCACGACTTCGAGTCCCGGTACCTGGAGTCGCTCGTCGGACCGCTCGCCGAGGTGCCCGCGCGCTACGCGGAGCGCTCGCCGGCCGAGCACGCCGACCGCCTCTCGGTCCCGTTCCTGCTGCTCCAGGGACTCGACGACGTGATCTGTCCGCCCGTCCAGTGCGAGCGGTTCCTGGAGCGGGTGGAGAGCGAGGGGCGGCGGGTGCCGCACGCGTACATCGCGTTCGAGGGCGAGGGGCACGGATTCCGCAGGGCGGACACGATGATCCGCGCCCTGGAGGCGGAACTCTCCCTGTACGCCCAGACGTTCGGCCTCCAGCCGAGTGGAGTCCCCACCCTTGAGCTGACCAAGTGAGGCCACTGCGCCGCCCGGAGCGACTGGCTCCGGGCGCGCGGGTCGCCGTCGTCGCGCCCAGCGGTCCGGTCCCCGATGAGGCGCTGCAGACCGGGCTCGACATCCTGCGCGGCTGGGACCTGGAACCGGTCGTGGCGCCCCATGTCCTCGACACCCACGGGGAGTTCGACTACCTGGCGGGCGCGGACGCCGACCGAGCGGCCGACCTCCAGCGGGCCTGGTGCGACCCGGACGTCGACGGGGTGCTGTGCGCCCGCGGCGGGTACGGGGCTCAGCGGATGGTCGACCTCCTGGACTGGGACGCGATGCGGGCGGCTCGGCCCAAGGTGTTCGTCGGCTACAGCGACATCACCGCGCTGCACGAGGCGTTCGCGGTGCGGCTCGGGGTGAGCACGCTGCACGGGCCGATGCTCGCCACGGCCGACTTCCTCAAGAACCCGCGGGCCCAGGAACATCTGCGGGCGACGCTGTTCGAGCCCGAGACGGTGCGGGTGATCTCCGCGGTGGGGGGGGTGGGGGGGGGCGGGGGCGTTCTGGTGCCCGGTACCGCGCGCGGTGTGACCCTGGGCGGGTGCCTGTCGCTGCTCGCGGCGGATGCCGGGACGGCGGGGGCGCGGGGGGCCGCCCTGGGCGGGTTGCTGTGTCTGGAGGACGTGGGCGAGGAGGCGTACCGGGTCGACCGCTATCTGACGCAGTTGCTGCGCGGGGGGCTGCTGGACGGTGTGGCCGGGATCCTGCTCGGCTCGTGGTCGGACTGCGACCCGCTGCGCGGGCTGCTGATGGATCGCTTGGGCGGCCTCGGAGTTCCGATGGTGGACGACTTCGGCTTCGGCCACTGCGAGGGTGCGCTGACGCTGCCGCTGGGGGTGGCGGGTGCCTTGGACGCGGCCGCCGGAACGTTGACGCTGGACGTCCCCGCGCTGACCTGACCCGTGCCTGGGGCCGTCGTCCTGGGCGCGCGGCACCGGGCGCCGCCTTGCCCACCCTGCCGCCCAAGGCGGCAGATTGCCCAAGGCGAGGTGGCATCGGCCGGTGCAGGCAAATCATGCCCCTGCGGCGATCGAGCAGCGGGGTCCGGGGCGGAGCCCCGTGGCGTGGGGCGGAAAATCACCCGGCACGCTTCTTGCCCCTTGCTGACACGTGCCACACGATGGCTCCGCACTTACCGTTACCCACCGGTAAGGCACACCGTGGAGGTCGCCGTGCCCAGATCCCGCATCACGCTCGCCGCCGCCCTGACCGTCATCGCCTCAGCCACCCTCGCCATCCCCGCCCAGGCGGACACCGCCACCCCCGTCACGGCGACCCCCCTGAAGATCACGGTCCGCACCGCGGAGCGGACCTGCACCGTCGACGCCGACCTCTACCGCCCCGACGGCGTCGACGCCGCGCACCCCGCGCCCGCCGTCCTGACCACCAACGGCTTCGGCGGCAACAAGTCGGACAGCACCGCCGACACGGCCCGCGCCTTCGCCGAGCGCGGCTACGTCTCGCTCGCCTACTCCGGCCTCGGCTTCGGCAAGTCCGGCTGCCTCGTCTCCCTCGACGACCCGCGCATCGACGGCAAGGCCGCCTCCGCCCTCGTCGACCTCCTCGCCGGCACCCGCGCAGCCGACGACGGCACGAAGATCGACTACGTCACCGCCGACAAGAAGGGCGACCCTCGCGTCGGCATGATCGGCGGCTCGTACGGCGGCGCCATCCAACTCGCCACGGCCGCCGTCGACCACCGCGTCGACGCGCTCGTCCCGCTGATCACCTGGAACGACCTCTCGTACTCCCTCGACCCGCAGAACGCGCGGGACCCCGAGGCCGCCGACGTCCCCGGCGCCTTCAAATGGCAGTGGACCAACGGCTTCTACCTCATCGGCGAGGGCCAGCCACTGCTCTCCCCGTCCCTCGACCCGTCCCGGATCAACAAGCTCAGCTGTCTGCACTTCGTCGACGACGCCTGCGCCACCATCCGTACGCTCAACTCCGGCCGCTACCCGGCCGCCGAGACCCAGCGGCTCCTCTCCTACGCCCGCAGCGTGTCCCCGGTGTCGTACCTGAAGCAGGTGAAGGCGCCGACGCTGCTCGTGCAGGGGCAGGCCGACTCGCTGTTCAACCTGAACGAGGCCCGCTCGACGTACGACACCCTCAACGCCCAGGGCACCCCGGCCAAGATGATCTGGCAGTCCTGGGGCCACAGTGGCGGTCTCACGGACCCCGCCGCCGGTGAACTCAACCTCTCCGAGGGGAACTTGGAGACCAGCTATGTCGGTCGGCGCGTGCTCTCGTGGTTCGACCGGTATCTGCACAAGAAGGACGGCACCGACACCGGCCCCGCGTTCGCCTACTACCGCGACTGGATCGCCGACCCGAACGGGACGTACGCGACCGCGCGGGACGTCCCCGCGCTGAACCGCACCCTGTACCTCTCCGGCGACGGAAAGCTCGTCGACAACCGCGAGAAGGTGGCGCGCGGCAGCCGCGAGTACCGCAACTGGCTCGTCCCGACCAGCCACTCCGAGTCCTCGCTCGCCGGCCTCATCGGCCTGTCCGACCCCGCCCCGTACGACACCAAGGGCACCTACCTCGACTGGACCACCGATCCGCTGGCCTCCGCCACGGATGTCGTCGGCGTTCCGAAGGCGACGCTCAAGGTGATCTCGCCGAAGACGGAGCGCGTGCAGAACTCGGGGGACGCCGCCGACAAGCTGGTGCTCTTCGCGAAGCTGTACGACGTGGCGCCCGACGGCTCGAAGACGCTGGTGCACCGGCTCGTCGCCCCGGTCCGCGTCCCCGACGTCACCCGCCCCTTCACGGTCTCCCTCCCCGGCATCGTGCACCGCTACGAGAAGGGCCACCGGATCCGGTTCGTGATCGCCGCGAGCGACGACGCGTACGGCGGCAACAAGGGGATCAAGCCGGTCACCGTGACCAGCGCCCCGGACGACACCGGAACGGTGCGGCTGCCCGTCGTGCCCTAGGGCCTGTCGTTTGGATCAGGCCGGGCTCGCGGGGCCTGATCCAAACGACAAGCCCTAGCCGCAGTACCGGTGGCCGTCACCCGTACGGTCCCCTGACCTGTGCGTTCGTGCCGCCTCCCCGGACATCCTTGGCAGGGGAGGCGGCGACCGGCCTCCGGGAGAACGACGGAAGGGTCCACCGATGAGCCCCAAGGGCGGTTCGAGTTCCTCGACGAGCGGCGGCTCCGGCGCGTTCACCCCGGCCAGGATCGGCGTGCTCGTCCTGGCCGTCCTCGGCCTGGTCTTCATCTTCGAGAACACCCGGCACGTGAAGATCCGGCTGCTGATCCCCGAGGTCACCGTGCCGCTGTACCTGGCGCTGCTGATCACGGCGGTCATCGGCGCGATCTGCGGCGGCTACTTCGTGTCGCGCAGACGCAAGTGAGCGGCGTGCGGTGACCCGCCCCCGGAAACGTGCGGTGCCCCCGCCCCCCGGAAGCATGCGGCGGACAACCGCTTTCTAGGCTGGCCCGATGACCGACTACCTCGCCACGGGTGCCCGCGTGGGCATCCGCCCCTGCTCCCTCGACGCGGCCGACGTCGCCGAGTTCACGGCACGCGCCCGCGAGAGCGTCGCGCTGCACCGGCCCTGGCTGTTCCCGCCCACCGGCGCCACCGCCTACACCGAGTACGCGGGCCGGCTCATCGCGGACCCGACCCGGCACGGCTTCCTGGTGCACGAGAGGGACGGCGGGGCGAGCGGCACCTTCACGGGTTCCCTCGCGGGGTTCATCAACATCAACAACGTGGTGCTCGGCGCCTTCCGCTGCGGCGCGCTCGGCTACGGCGCCTTCGCGCACGCGGCCGGGCGCGGGCTGATGTCCGAAGGGCTCGGCCTCGTCGTCCGGCACGCGTTCGGCCCGCTCGGGCTGCACCGTCTGGAGATCAATGTGCAGCCCGGCAACGCGGCGTCGATCGCGCTCGCCCGCAGGGCCGGATTTCGCCTGGAGGGCCTCTCGCCGGACTTCCTCTTCATCGACGGCGCCTGGCGCGACCACGAGCGCTGGGCCCTGACCACGGAAATGGCGGGACGCGCTAACGGCGCGACTTCCGGTTGATCTTCATGGTGGCCATGTCGGTCACCGTCGAGCGCAGCTCCCCGTGCCCGTACCCGCGCTCCTTCAGATACGCCTCCGCCCTCTCCTCGGCGAGCGCCCCGGCCATCTCGTCACCATCCTCCGGGTCGGACTCGACGACGTACCGCATGGAGAAGTGCTTGAGCGTCCGGTCGTAGGCGAGCGAGCCCTCCGGGCCGAACTTCATGCCGGCGATGCCCTCGTGCTCGGCGACCTCGGCGAGCAGCCGCTCCCGCGCCGCGTCGGTGAGGTCCTCGAAGACGGCGCGGACGATGACTCGGTAGGTGTGGCTGTCGGCCATGGTGGTGCGTTCTCCTCGGGCGTACGTACTGCCTGCCTGCCTGCCTGCCTGCCTGCCTGCCGGCCGGTCACGGCGCAGGGCGGAAGGAGCCAGCGTACGGGGAGGCGGACGGGACGCCCACGGAATTTCGGGGCGTCCGGGGTCCGGCCGTCGCCCGGCTTTGCGCAATCCTGACCGGAGGCCACCCTGTTCAGCTCCCGCCGGACCATGTTCCATGGTCATCGGGGCGGGCCGCGCCCCTGGCGACGGGAGGCACACGTGACCGAGATCCGCCGTGCGGTACTGACCCTGCCGGGCGTGCCCCTGGGCCCGGACAATCCGCTGCCGCCCCTGCGACCACTCGACGAGATGCACGAGGTGGACGAGCGCGCCAAGGAGAACATGCCGCTCGACATGGCCCGGCAGGTCGGCTACCGGCCGCTGCGCAGCGTGCTGCCCGAGCGGATACGTGACGGGTACGGGCGCGACCGCGCGCCGGTCGACCTCGACACGATCGTGATCGAGAACGACCGGCTGCGGGCGACGGTGCTGCCGGGCCTCGGCGGTCGCGTCGCCTCGCTCTTCCACAAGCCGACCGCACGCGAACTCCTGTACCGCAACCCGGTGTTCCAGCCCGCCGACTTCGCGCTCAACGGCGCCTGGTTCTCCGGCGGCATCGAGTGGAACATCGGCGCGACCGGCCACACCGCCCTGTCCTGCGCACCGCTGCACGCCGCGCGCGTACCCGCCCCCGACGGCGGTGACATGCTGCGCCTGTGGGAGTGGGAACGCCTGCGCGACCTCCCCTTCCAGGTCGACCTGTGGCTCCCGGACGGCTCCGACTTCCTGTACGTCGGGGTACGCGTCCGCAATCCGCACGAGAAGCCCGCGCCCACCTACTGGTGGTCCAACATCGCCGTGCCCGAGGAACACCGGGTGCTCGCGCCCGCCGACGAGGCCTGGTACTTCGCGTACGAGCGCACGCTGAGCCGCGTACCCGTGCCGGAGTACGAGGGGGTCGACCGCACGTACCCGCTCAACAGCGAGTTCCCCGCCGACTACTTCTACGAGGTCGAGGACGGGCGGCGCCGCTGGATCGCCGCGCTCGACGACGCCGGGCACGGCCTCGTGCAGACGTCGACCGATCTGCTGCGCGGCCGGAAGCTGTTCGTGTGGGGCGCGGGGACGGGCGGGCGGCGCTGGCAGGAGTGGCTGACCGAGCCCGGCACGGGTGGCTACAGCGAGATCCAGGCCGGGCTCGCGCGCACGCAGTTGGAGCACGTACGCCTGGAACCGGACGGCGAGTTCAGCTGGCTGGAGGCGTACGGGCCGCTGTCCGCGGACGCGAATACCGTGCACGGGGGCGGGAGTTGGGGCCGTGCGGTCGACGAGGTGGAACGGCGTCTGGCGGACGCCCTTCCGCGCGCCGACGTCGACGCCGCGTACGAGGCGTGGCGGGTCTGTGCCGACACGGAGCCGGGGGAGCGGCTCGCGGTCGGGTCCGGCTGGGGTGCGCTCGAAGTGCTGCGCACGGGCTGGAAGTTGCCGGGGACGCCGTTCGAGGAGTCGACGCTAGGGGAGGCGCAGGCGCCGTGGCGCGAGCTGCTCGACTCGGGGGCGTTCCCCGAGCGGCGCCGGGTGGGGCCGCCCGGTCCGACGCTGGTCTCCCCGCCCTGGCGGGACATGCTGGAGACGGCGCCCGCGCGCCCGCAGTCCGAGTACCACCTGGGTGTCGCGCAGTGGCACGCGGGAGATCGGGCGCAGGCCGTACGCAGTTGGGAGCGCGGGCTCGAACTGGCGCCCTCGCTCTGGCCGTTCCTGCGCTGCCTCGCCGTGGCCGACGCGGCGGACGGCAACACGGAGCGTGCCGCCGACCGGTATGCCGAGGCCTTCGACGACCTGTGTGCGGAGCGCCGTGACGACGGGGAGCCGTGGCGCTCCGCGTGCGGGGCCCTCGGTCGGGAGGCTATCGGGGTGTTGCTCGCGGTGGGGCGGGTCGTGGATGCGCGGGGGGTGTGGGACCGTCTGCATCCGGCGACGCGCGAGCGGGGGCGCTTCCGTCTGATCGAGGCGCAACTCCTGTGCGCGGAGGGCGACTTGGGCGCCGCCCGGGCCGTCTTCGACGCGGGCTTCGAGGTGGCGGACCTGCGCGAGGGCGCGGAGACGCTCGGCGAGGTGTGGCAACGGGCGGCTCCGCCGGGGGACCCGCTGCCCCCACGGTACGACTTCCGCATGCGGCCGTCCGCCACGGATTGACGCCCCACGTCCGGCTGCGCCGTGCGGGTGGGTGGGAGATGGGCGGGGCACGGGCAAGGGCCGTTGCCTGCGGGGAGGCGGCCCATTCCAAGCCCGGCAGAGGTGTGGGCACATCAAGCCCCGCGGACGGGTGGGCAAGTCAAGCCCCTGCGGCGATTGAGCAGCGGGGTCCGGGGCGGAGCCCCGAGGCCGTATCGCCGGTGCCGGTGTCGGCAATTCGGGCCAGGCTCTCGGACAAGAGCTCGCAGAGCCCCGTGGCGTGGGGGCGGACGGGTCCCACGCCACGGGTGGCCCGTGGCTAGGGCTTGTCGTTTGGATCAGGCCGGGCTCGCGGGGCCTGGCACGCACGCTCGCGGCGTTGTCGTCGGTCGACGACGCTCCGCGTCGCCTC